>JAZDLJ010000043.1:0-11390 GCA_043802115.1 bacterium
TGTTAGGAACAAAAATTAAATAAATTGACCCAAATTACACCCAGTAGAATTATAAGAATATTTTACCACAAAGAGCACAAAGGCCACAAAGAACTACTCTTTTCTTTTGTTTTTTCTTTGTGCTCTTTGTGGTAAAAAAAAAAGAATTCGGGTTAATCTATTAAATTTCTATTCCTAACCCACAATCAACCCCAGACAACCGGCATCACCATATGGAAGAAAAAGAATTAAATACCCCAGTGGGTTATAAATACATAGAAGAATACTTAAAAAATAAAAACATTGAGGTATTCCCTTATTTTAGAGAAAGTTATATCAGGAAAAGTGGTGTGACTAAAATAACAGAGACGCCTGAGAAGATAACTTACTATTATTTAAAAAAATATCAACCAGAGGATACCCTGTTTTCGCAACTTGAATTCGCCTTAAGAAATGAAGGGGTCAACCTTGAAATAATAGAAAAACTTTTTCAGGTATTACCTGAAGAAGAGATTAAAAACTATATTAATAAATCAATTAAAGGTAAGTATACAAGGATTATCTGGTTTTTATATGAATGGTTAACTGATAAAAAACTTGATCTCCCTGACATTCCGAGGGTTAATTATATTAGTTTATTAGATGATAAACTCTATTTCACAACAAGGCCTAATAAACTCAAAAGGTATTGTCTAAATGAAAATTTACTCGGCAACAGAAATTTTTGCCCATTTGTAAGAAAAACCTATATTATAAAAGATTATGAAACCAAAAATCTAAAGGATAAGGCAGAAAAAATTATTGAAAGATATGATTACAATACCATTTTAAGGGCGTCATCTTATCTTTATGCAAAAGAAACACGGTCATCTTATGAGATAGAAAGAGAACGGCCAAATAAAAAAAGAGCTGCAAAATTTATAATAGCCCTACAGGGTGTTGATTCTATGGATCAACTTAGCAAAAAAATGCTCCTTGAGCTACAAAATATAATAGTTGAAAGTCCTTTCGCTGATAAAGATTATAGAAAAGATCAAAATTATATGGGTGAAACTATAGGGGCGATAGAAAGGATTCATTATGTCTCCCCCAAACCAGAGGATATTGAAGGCTTAATGAAAGGTCTGCTTGATTGTTACCAAAGGTTGATCGATTCAGATGTTCCATCTGTTATTATAGCTACTGTGATCTCTTTTGGATTTGTTTTTATTCACCCATTCTCAGACGCGAATGGAAGAATCCACAGGTTTTTAATCCATTATATCCTCTCTAAAAAAGGTTTTACCCCACCAAATACAATTTTTCCTGTGTCTGCTGCAATACTGGAAGATATAAAAGGATATGATTCAATATTAGAATCTTTTTCAAAAAAAATTGTACCTTTGATAGATTATGAATTGAATAACAGTTTGGAATTAACAGTTAACAATGAAACACTTTCATATTATAAATATATTGACTTTACAAGCTGTGTAGAATACCTTTATAGAATTATAGACCATATAATTGAGTATGATTTTGAAAATGAGATAATATTTTTGATAAATTATGATAAATCCAAGTCGGAAATGCAGGAGATTTTGGATATGCCTGATAGACTTGCTGATTTATTTATAAAGGTTGTAATTCAAAATAAGGGTATCCTCTCTATTAATAAACGTAAAGAACATTTTGATATGCTTAATGATGATCAGATTCATGACCTGGAACAAATAATACAAAAAAAATTTGACCAGTGTAATCAGGATAAAACAGATTAACAAAAAATATTCAAATTTTAAATAACCTCTTAAGAAAGGAGAAAAATATGTCTTTAAAACCCCTTTTTAAAAGAACAAAAATCCATCAGGTATCATTTTTCGTCTTACTATTTTTATTCTTTTCTTCAAACTTATCTTTTGCCCAAGATAAGGATAGTAAACATTTTCTTTGGTCGCTAAAATCAAAAAATAATACTATCTATTTCTTAGGATCTATTCATTATCTTAAAAAAGATGTTTACCCTCTGTCTAAAACGATAGAAGATACCTATAATGACTCTAAAAAGGTTGTTTTTGAACTGGATATTGATGATATGGAGACACCTCAAACAGTCGAAAAAATTCTCAAGCTTGGCCTTTATCCCGCAGGTCAAGACTTAAAAAAAAATATCTCGCAGAAAACATACTCTTTACTTGAAAAAAAACTATCTGCTAGTAATATCCCGATAATCGGATTCACTCAATTTAAACCATGGTTTTGTGTTTTTACTATTGCAGGGATTGAACTTCAGCGATTAAATTTTGATCCAAAATATGGGATCGATCAACATTTTTTTTATAAGGCTAAAAATGATGGTAAAGGGCTTATCTTTTTAGAGTCTATTGGGGAGCAAATAGATTTTTTCAATAAGATGACAAACCAACAACAGGAAGATTGTCTAAAACAAACCTTGCAAGAATTCGATATTGCAGAAAAACTTTGTTCTGAGATGGTAACAGCCTGGAAGACAGGGGATTCTGATAAACTTGCTTCTATTGTCCAGGAAAGCTTTAAGGATCTCCCTGATATCTATGAGGTGTTGTTTACAAAGAGAAACAAAAAATGGATACTAAAAATTGAAGAATTGATGAAACAAAGTGAGAATGTCATGGTAATTGTTGGTAGCGGGCATCTTATTGGCAAGGGAAGTGTTATTGCTTTATTAAAAGAAAAAGGATATGAACTAAATCAGAAGTAACATTAAGGAATAGAAACAAAATAAATTGTGTGCCCCTCTTTGATTTTGATTAATTCCTTAAAATTTTTATTCCGAAGGAGAATGCTGTATGAAATTAAAAAACAAAAAAATTACGATTATTTTCCTAATAATATCTATCATTTTAAGTATATTTATATTTACCTATTATTCTCCTGCTGAAGAAAAAATAAAATTACTTCTATTCTATTCACCTGGATGTGAACACTGCGAGATTGTTAAACAGGAAATCCTCCCCTCTCTGGAAGCTAAATATCATCCTGAAATCAGTTGCTATGATATAGACGAGACTGATAACTACTCAAAGCTCATTGAAATGGAGAAGGAATATAATGCCTCCAACCTGGACGTGCCTGTAATTTTCATTGGAGATCAAGTGTTGAATGGGGAAAAAGAGATTAGGGCAAGATTAGAATCAATATTAATTAGCAACTTGGAAAATGGAATAAGTGATCTTTCAATTTCGCATTTCACTAATTCTACTCAAGGAGAAACTATCGGGCAAGAGAAGGTCTACTTTGCCTATTTTTTTTCACCTGGATGTAAAAAGTGTAACCGGGTCCATCATGATATTACCTACCTTCAAAAAAAATATCCAAATCTGGTGATTAGAGAATTTGATATTCATAATAATCATGACAAACAATTAAACGAGGCTATCTGTGAACAACTTAGAGTCCCTGAAGAAAAGCGATTAATTGCACCTGCCGTGTTTACAGGAGATGATTACATCATAGCTGATGAACTCAAATTAGATAAGCTGGAGGCCGTAATAACCAGGTATTCAAAAAAAACGACATCCCCGTTATGGGAAGTATCAACTGAAGATAAGGGGAAGGCAAAAGTAAGTATTATAAATCGATTTAAATCAATCAGCTTCTCAACAGTCCTTATTGCAGGTCTCCTGGATGGAATCAATCCCTGTGCCTTTGCGACAATCATTTTTTTTATCTCCTACCTTACCTATCTTGGAAGAAAAAAGAAGGAGGTAATTTTTGTTGGCTTGAGTTTTACCCTGGCAGTATTTCTGACCTATTTTTTAGTTGGCCTTGGTGTCTATAAAATTATTGACAAACTTACGTTTTTACCACTTCTTAGTAAGATTGTTTATATCCTTACCGTCAGTTTTGCCTTAATTCTTGGGTCGTATAACCTCTATGATTTTATAATGATTCGACGTTGTAATGATCTTTCCGTAATGAAACTTCAATTACCTGATTTTTTAAAAAAGCGGATTCATAAGACAATTAGGGAAAAGTCAAAGGTAAATAACTATATTATAGCCGCCTTTTTTACTGGGTTTATAGTCTCTTTTCTTGAACTAGCTTGTACTGGTCAGGTCTATTTACCAACAATCATATTTGTAAGTAAGGTAGCCTCAATGCGTCTAAAGGCCTTTTTCTTTCTACTCTCCTACAATTTAATGTTTATTACTCCCTTGCTAGGTATCTTTATTGTAGCTTATTGTGGGATTACCTCAGCCCAATTGACTCAATACATACAGAGACATGCCAGGGGAATCAAACTCCTAACCGCTATCTTCTTTTTTACCTTAGCCACTGTCTTAATTTTGACTATGTGAAAAAAGGTAGTGCTAAACAAGCAATACTACAATGGCATCCTTCATTCACCAGTTTACACTTTAAAAAAAGATTATTTTCACACAGAGCCGCAGATATCATAGAGAATAATGATTACTGTTTGATTTTTTTCTTTTATTCTTACTCTGTGGCTTTGTGTCTCTGTGTGAGATTATAAAAAAAGTGTAAATTACTTTTGAGCTTAAATGAAGGAGTCCTGATTTTGTTAGTTAAAACCAGTCTGTTAAGGCACTAAGGTACAAAGTTTTTTTAAGATTTTTTTGTTTTTTCCTCTGTGCCTTTGCCACTCTGTTCCTAAACAGTTAGTTACAAAATTAACCTGCATTATTTTAGAAAAACCTAACTTGGATACTATAGATAGACTGAAGTAATTTTTTTCTAAAAAAAGAGGCTGGTAAAAACCAGCCTCTTTTAAGTTTTTAAAACTCTAATTTTCCTTTTTATTCTATTAAGTTACCTTCAGAGTATTTTATAGTTGTAGTTGTTGGCATAGTGCCCATCCCATGTTCTACAAAATCGGGTACCGTAGTCAGATCAGCACTTTCTGCCTGGGTAATCTCAGGTAAGGTCTTATCTGTAGTATCAGTTACTTGGGTGAGGAATTGGCTTGTTTTTAATGGTTTAAGCAGGTAGTACGTCCCTGTTACAGCATCTATTACCTCTGTTCCTGCAGCTAGATTAATAATCTTATTGGCAATAGTTGTAGTCATTACCCAGCCACTCTTACCCAATTCTTCATGCATCTGTGGTAGCCCCATCATCCAGCCATCATATTGAAGAACAAGGGTTTTATTATCTCCAGCACCATTAGTAGCCGTGATCGGTTCAAACCTTATTGGATCATCAAGTAGCTTATAGGTTTCATCAGCATTCTTTAAATAATTTACCTTGCCCCAATTTTCATTCTCCCCTGCATATTCCCAGTTAAAGTAAACAGTCTCGCTATTTATAGTAGCTTTTAATCCCCAGAGATTGGTTTGGACTACGCTTCCTATGGTTGCACTATCTTCACCTTGAACATCTTTATCATTATCACCAATAGTCTTATAGATAAGCATCAATGTGCTGGTATTAAATTCATAAGTTGAATTATGTGGGATATCTGTATCATCCCATTGATCGTAGAATATTGTCCCTGCAGGGACAATTGTTGAAGCAGTATTAGGATTGGCTACAGTCTGGATCTCCATCTTCGCAGTGGTAATGTCATCTGATTTTGTTACTACATAATTAACCCCTTGCATATTGATGTAAAGTTCCTTATTATTAGGTAGGGTGTAATCTTTATCACCAGATTCATTGAACTCAGGGGTCCAGTTCATAGTATTAAAGCCAGTCACCTCTTTTTCCTTCCAACCACTATCCGTGTATACTACATAGATGCTTCCATTTATCCCAACAAATAAATTTCTCTCTTCGTCATTATTATCGGGATCTAATATAACCCTTGGTGTATCGACTGTTAACCTCCCATTATTTCCACGGGTAGCTTCATAAAAACCAGCCTGATTATCATTTGCACTACTTTCCACTTCGTAGACATACTCTTGATTTTTTTCACCATTCCATCTACCAATATTAACATTTTTTCTTGTATCATTAGCACCAACAATCAAAGAAGTAAGACCTATCGTTGCATCAAAATCTGTTAAAGTATCTAGACAACCAGGAGGATTGGCTGTCCAGTCCATTTGGGTACAATATTCCCATTTAGTCTCAACTGTATCATAAATCAAGTTATATTCCTGGTTTATCCAAATCTCCACTGGTACATCCTTAATATCATTAATACTTGCATCAACCAATATCCTTTTCACAAGTGTCCCGGAAAAGGTTGGCCCTACTGTATATGTCTGGGCGGGCTGATCAGACGGGATATCATCTTGGGTAACCTCTGTTCCCTCAGTGAGTGTAGCATTCCCACCAGGACCCCAAAATTGGTGCCGACCTTGCCATGCGCCATAAAAGGCATGTTTACTTAATCCATTTTCAATATACCTGATAGGAAAACCAAAGGATTTTATCTTCATTACATCTTGTCCTGTATCTTTATTATAGACACCATAACGATGTGTCATCTCAACAACATTTATCCTATCTCTATACTGAGTTGCATCATCTCCTTTTTTAACAGCAAGGTAATTAGTATTATAGGCATATTTAGCCTCTACTATAGGGACTGAAGTTGCATTAGGATCGGCATCAGGTCCAAAGAGGTCTTCCCAGCTCGGATAAGAAACCTTTCCATAACCTTCTGTATCTGATATATACATTACTGCCTTCATCTCAAATGGAAATGGAGCTCCTCCCTGTAAACTTTCAGTAAATTTATTATGTAACTTTATTACAGATTTTTCATTAGCATTCACAGAGGCTGATGCAGCAAAATAGTCATCTGTCCCCGTTTCATCAAATTTGACATTCATTGTCCAAACGCCGTAATTTTCATATGACCCATCAGTTCTCTTGGTTGCCGGGGTATAAATTTTAAATTCAGCTTTTACTATATTTGTCTCTGATTCATCCTGTTCTTCAATCCATGCCCTTATCCTGAGGATCGTTTGTCCATTTTCTGTAACCTCCTGGGAATCAACGATCCATGGCTGAAGCTGTTTGATATCTATCCCATTCTGTTCTTCTGACCAAGCAACCATTGATTTGTAAGGACCGGCATTAATATTGTCTGCATCTGCATAATGAGTCTGATCTAGGGCGCCTAATACCTGTTCAATAATGTCGAATTGTTCCAGGGTATGTTCTTCTACATATTTATTAGTCCCAGCCTGGCTATAATCAGTTTCAGGGTCGGTAGCTGCTAATGAGGTAAGGAGAGATTTTATAGAAAAATTTGAGCTTGCCACAGTATAAGCGCTTGCATTTTCATTTGTAGGCACTGCTGAGACCTTTGTAGGCACTTCATAGCCAGTTGTAGTTCCACTTGTACGGGAAGGAGACCCACTATTATTATCACACCCACTAAAAACTAAACCTGTACAAACTACAAAAAAACTTAGCAATAATAAACATAACCCTTTTTTCCTATCCATGTTGTCCCCTTTCTGGTTTAAAGATGAGTTATACTACTCCAATTTTGGTTTTCCAAGTAACTGTATCAGTTAAAACTGATAGCTTAAGGCACAAAGGCATATAGTAAGTTTTAAAAATCTTTTATTTTATTCTTTCTTCGTGGCTTTGTCTGAGATATTAAAAAAGTATAACCTACTTTTTGGCCTAAATGAAGGATGCCGTTTTCACCTCCTTTCTTTAATCTTTTAATTTTTAAGTTTTTTTTGTTTTTTTTCTTTGTGCCTCTCTGTACCTTTGCTACTTTGTGCCTAAACAGTTAGTTACAAAATTAACCTGTATTACCTCAGAAAACCTAACTTGGACTAGTATTGATGTTCTTAATAATACCCAAATACTGTTTTTTAAAAACATTTATGTAAGGCTATCCCCAACTCTCTGGGATTTATTGCCTTATGGGGTGATATAGTGAGACCAACTTACAGATGGAACATCCTTCAATCATCCTTTATAGACGATCTTTCTAAGTACACGATAAAAATTTGCTAATTACTTGATCTATTTGACACAACCTGTCAGATTTATTACTTTCCCCCGAAGGGGAAAAATGCTAATTGCTTATGGAACCACGCCTTAATACGAAACAAGAAAGGCAAATTCAAAATACGAATTTGTTTTTTTGTCGTTATTTTTCTTTTTATTTCGAGTTTTGTGCTTCGAATTTTTATCCCTAAATAATTTAGATGCGTTTGCTCTGGAAAACCAGCCTGTTTTTTTTGCAAAAAGAGATTAATTAGTTTATAATAAGGTTTTTGTTGTCTATTGAATTAGTCCATTGCTGTCATTTAATACTCGATAATCAAGTGAAAAAAATAATGATCGTTGCAGGTGAGGCCTCTGGTGACCTGTATGGGGCACACCTGGCGAAAAATCTCAGAGAGGTATCTGGTAAAGAGCTTTATATCTTCGGCGTCGGCGGTGAAAAGATGCGACAGGCTGGGATAGATACCCTCTATGATATCAAAGAACTTGCTGTGGTTGGGGTTTTTGAGGTTATTACCCATTTTGCCGTAATTAGCAGGGTATTCAGAGGATTAGTTAGAAAATTTGAACAAGAGAAGCCGGATCTCTTGATCCTTATTGATTATCCTGACTTTAATCTAAGATTAGCCAAGGTAGCTAAGGCTAAGGGGATTAAGATAATCTATTACATAAGCCCACAAGTCTGGGCCTGGCGGAGTGGACGGGTAAAGACTATTGCCAATCTGGTAGAGAAGATCATTGTCATCTTTCCCTTTGAGGTGCCTTTCTATAAAAAAGAAAAGGTAATGGTAGAATTTTATGGCCACCCATTACTCGATATAGTTAAGACCCATTATACTAAGGAAGAAAATTGTATCAGATTTAATTTAAATCCTCAGTCTCCAATTGTGGCTTTAATGCCTGGTAGTAGAAGGAGTGAGCTTAAAAGACTCTTGCCAGCCTTGATAAAAACAGGTTTTTTCTTAAAAAAAAAAATCCCTCAATTACAATTTGTCCTCCCTTTAGCCTCAACAATAGATAAAGAAGAGACTGAAGGGCAATTGGAAGGAACCGATTTGGTGGTTAAGATTATTAAAGGTGAGAATTACGAGGTAATGAATAGTGCAGATCTGTTGCTGGTTGCCTCAGGTACTGCTACTTTAGAGGCAGCGCTATTGGCCAAGCCCATGATTATTATTTATAAGGTCTTTTTTCTAACCTATCTTCTAGGTAGGATATTGATAGATATTGATTATATTGGTATGGCTAATATCGTCGCTGGGAAGAAGATTGTTCCTGAATTAATCCAGCGTGATGTTAATCCTAAGAAGATCAGCCAAGTGGCTCTAGAGCTATTAAATAATCCTCGAGAGTTAAGACGTATAGAGAATGAATTGGCTGTTGTGCGAGACAAACTCGGCGTTTCTCCTGTTTCATTAAAGATTGCTGGATCGGTAATGGAGGAAGTGTAAAAAAAGGAGAAAAATATGTGATCAACTAAAAAAATATGTTTGAAATTATTCAAAATCAACCTGAAGACAGTAGTTATGAAGAAATCCTTCGTGAGTTGGCATTTGAATGTATGGTTGAAAGAGGATTAAAAGACTCTCGTCAAGGGCAAACGATTACCAATGAAGAAATGGAGAATAGATGACGTTTTTTCATTGAAACAAATAAAATAAACAACTAACAATGAGCATATTAAAATGAAATTATATCTAAGACTTTTAAATTTTCTCAAACCTTACTGGACAATACTGGCCGGGGCAATGCTCTGCATGGTTGTAATCTCAAGTATGGAAGGGGCAAAGGCCTATCTTTTTAAACCATTTTTAGATGATGTGGTAGTTGGTAAGGATATGCAGATGTTAAAAATTTTGCCTTTTGCAGTAATTATTGTCTACGGTGTTTATTGTCTGGCAAATTATGGCCAAACCTATCTAATGGGTTATGTAGGACAGAGAGTAGTTATGGATATAAGAAATAAATTGTATGAGCATGTCCAGGCATTATCTGTTAATTATTTTACGGAGACTCACACCGGGATTATTATGTCCAGAATAACTAATGATACTGTTCTTGTTCAGGGGGCGGTTTCCTCAGCAATCAGCAGTATGATAAAAGATCCTTTAACCATTATTACCTTAATGGGTGTTGCTTTTTATTATAATTGGAGACTAACCTTAATCTCTCTCCTTATTTTTCCATTATCTGCTATACCTATTTCAAAATTTGGCAAAAAATTTAGACGGGTAAGTAAAAAAAATCAGGAAAAAATGGCTGATATAACCACTATCTTATATGAAACCATCTCAGGGATAAGGATAGTAAAGGCCTTTGGTATGGAAGAAACGGAGACTGAGAAATTCAAGGGAGAGAATTTTAAATATTTTAAGATATTAATGAAGGCCCTGAGCATTGATGCGATCTCCTCTCCTTTTATTGAATTTTTAGGGGCATTTTTTTTTGCTTTAATTATATATTTTGGATTTCATCACCTGGTCTTTTCAGGAAAAATGACTCCAGGTGCATTTGGTACTTTTTTAATAAGCCTGTCTTTGATGTATAAGCCAATAAAGGACTTAACAAGGGTTAATAATTCAATCCAACAAGGGTTAGCGGCTTGTGAAAGGATATTTGAGTTGTTAGATACAGAGGTGGATGTGAAAGAAGCGCCAAATGCCTTTGATCTGTCACCTATTAGGAAAAATATCTTGTTTAAACATGTTTGTTTTAGCTACTCTGATCAAGATGGTAAACTTAAAGACAAGGTAATCTTAAATAAGCTTAACTTTGAGGTGAAGGTTGGGGAAGTCCTGGCCATTGTTGGTTATAGTGGGGGGGGGAAGACGACCCTTGTAAATCTTATCCCAAGATTTTATGATGCTACCTCTGGGGATATCTATATTGATGGCCATAATATAAAGGATGTGACTATTAGATCTTTGAGGAGTCAATTAGGCATAGTTACCCAGGAGACAATCTTATTTTATGATACGATCAAAAAAAATATCGCTTATGGTAATCTCCAAGCTAAGAAAGAAGATATTATTAGGGCAGCAAAGGCAGGTAATGCCCATGATTTCATCATGGAACTTCCTGAAAAATATGATACAATGATAGGTGAACGTGGGGTGAAGTTGTCTGGTGGACAAAGACAGAGGATCGCTATTGCCAGGGCTATACTAAAGAATCCTCCCATTTTGATCTTGGATGAGGCTACCTCAGCTTTAGATAATGAGTCTGAATTCCTGGTTCAAGAGGCCCTGACTAATCTTATGAGACATCGGACGACCTTTGTTATTGCCCATAGATTATCAACTATAAGAAATGCGGATAAGATATTAGTCATTGACAATGGTTCTGTTGTTGAGCATGGAAAACATAGCGAGTTGCTTGCCTTGGGAGGTTTATATACCAAGTTATATGAGATGCAGTTTAGCTTGCAACAGGTATAATAGACATCTTTCCAAAATAAATACCATATCTACTAGGAGAGAAGACAAAAATCTTTGCTTCGTTCGTTG
>JAZDLJ010000055.1:0-6855 GCA_043802115.1 bacterium
TATAAAAAAACATAGGATTATTTTTTAACATATTGATAATTATTAGTCTAAATAAAAATAGTAGACATAGAAACTATGTCTCTGTGACAAATATTTCGATCTGTACGATTAAAAACTATATTGCGAACGGGTTAAAATGATACTTTTAGGTTATTGAAATATCTACGTGGGTGAATAGGTAAATCGGTGAGTGGGTGAATAGGGAAAGAAATAAAATAAGAAGTTACTTTAAAAAACTCTGTGAAACTCTATATTTCTTTGTGTTCTCTGTGTTGAAAAAATTGGGAAAGCGTAAACTACTTTTTGTCCTAAATGAAGGATGCCCTTATTTTTAATTTTTTATTGTTGACAAAGTAAGAATAAAGTACTATTTTCTTCTAAAAATAAATAAGGATTAGGCCTTGCAAAGTAATTGAGATAATGTAAAAAAATGTATCACTTCAATTATTTTGCAAGGCCTAACCAATAAAGGGGGATTTAATCTATGAATATAAAAAAGATCAAATGGTTTGCTCTATTAATTACAATACTTCTCTTATTTAATTTTGCAGGAACTATTGTCCAAGGTTACACTGATTGGTTGTGGTTTAGATCACTAAATTTTTCATCGATCTTTTGGACACTGGCTCTCGCCAGGGTAGCAACGGGATTATTTTTTGGAGGAATTGCCTTTTTAATTATAGCCATTAACTTCTATTTTGCCAGAAATATTGGATCTAAAAATCTCTCCTGGGAATTTACAGCCAAGGGACAAAATTTTACACAAGTCATACCTATAAAATCCAAGTATATTAATAGAGGACTAATAGTTATTTCTTTACTAGCTGGAGCTCTCTTCGGATTAATAGCTGTACCTCAATGGGAAATAGTCTTAAAATTTTGGCATCAGTTACTGTTTAATATTACTGACCCTATCTTTAAAAAAGATATTGGATTTTATGTCTTCTCTTATCCATTTTATCTTTTTTTGCAGACATGGCTTTTTGGGATAGTTATCATAAGCACCGTAGCTGTTGGATTTATCTATATAAAAGATAAAGTCCTAAATCTAAAAAGACACGATTTTTACTTTGCAAGACACGTAAAAATTCATCTATCTATCTTAGCCTTTATATTCTTTCTTTTACTTGCCTGGAAGGAAAGGCTAAAAATGTTCGGTCTTCTCTATTCAAACCGAAGCATGGCTGTAGGTTATGGGGCTGGTTATACTGATGTCCATGCCCAAATGTTAGCCCATTGGATCTTGTTTGTTATTGCTGCCCTTTGTTCCATCTTCTTTATTATCAACCTCCCCTCAAAAAGTTGGAAATTACCGATAATTGGTGTCTCAGCCCTCCTTATTTTATCTATTATTGTAGGGGCAATGTATCCTAATCTTATGCAAAATATGATTGTAAAACCAAATGAACTCAACAAAGAGACCCCTTATATTAAGTATAATATAGACTATACCAGAAAGGCCTATGGGATTGACAAGGTCACAGAAGTGCCTTTCCCGGCAGAAGAGAATCTAACCATGAAGGATATAATAGAAAATGAGGCAACCATACGGAATATTAAGCTCTGGTCAAAGATACCTTTAAAACAGACCTATAAAGAATTGCAGGAACTTCGCAACTATTATGAATTTTCTGGTGTAGATGTTGATCGTTATACTATTGATGATACATATACGGAAGTGATGTTGTCAGCAAGAGAGATGAAACGGGAGAGTCTACCTGAGGGGGCGCAAACCTGGGAAAACCTTCATTGTAAATATACGCATGGCTATGGCCTGTGTGTAAGCCCTGTTAATACTGTTACCCCAGAGGGAAAACCGAAATTATTAATCAAGGACTTTCCAGTAAACTCTGAGTTTAACCAGATTAGTCGACCAGAGATCTACTATGGGGAAAAGGATAGCGATTATGTCCTGGTGAATACCAATTCTTCCGAATTTGACTATCCAAAAGGAGATGAGAATGTTTACACTCATTACGAAGGCAAAGGAGGGATAAAGATCAATTCTCTCTTTACAAGGGCGATGCTGGCAGCCCAATTTCAGGCAGCTAATATATTATTAACAAACTACATAAATGAAAATAGCAGGATTATGATCTATAGAAATATTTCTGAACGGGTTAAGGTAGTAGCCCCATTTTTGGATTTTGATAGTGATCCATATCTGGTTATCTCTAAAAATGGACAATTGTATTGGATGGTGGATGCCTATACCTCTAGTGACAAGTATCCTTATGCTACACTTTTTCCTTATCAGACCAACTTTAAAAATAGTGACTTTAACTATATTAGAAATTCTGTAAAGGTTACGATCAGCGCCTATGATGGAAACATGAACTTCTATATTGTTGATCAAAATGATCCAATAATAAAGGTCTATCAAAAGATATTCCCAAGCCTGTTTAAGGACTTTAAAGAGATGCCAGAAGATATAAAGATCCATATCAAATACCCAACAGGTCTTTTTTATATCCAGACTATTATGTACAATACCTATCATATGGATGATGTTGGTGTTTTTTATAATAAAGAAGATGTCTGGGAGATTCCAACTGATGGGAATAAACGTATGGATGGTTATAATGTTATTATGAAACTCCCTGAGGAAGAAAAAGAGGAATTTATTTATATGCTACCTCTGGGAAAAGGTGACCAAAATATGTTGGCCTGGATGGCTGTCAGATGCGATATGCCTAATTATGGAAAACTTATTATATATAAATTATCTAAAGAAAAACTTGTTTTCGGACCACAACAGATAGACAAACTCATTAACCAAAAGACCGAGATATCTGAAAAGCTTACCTTATGGGGACAGGAAGGCTCTAAAGTTGAAAAAGGTGATTTATTAGTTATTCCTATTAACAAAGGGATTATTTATGTACGACCTGTCTATCTCCAAGCCAGTTCAGGAGGAGGTCTCCCAGAATTTAAGAGGGTCATCGTTGTTTACGCTAATAAGATAGAAATGGAAGAGACACTTGATAAGGCACTAACCAAAATCTTTGGGGATATTATTAATCGAGTAGCTAAACAACCAGAAATAATTCCAACTGTTGTGAGGGAACAATTATCGATTACCACCTCTGGAGATGTAAAATCTTTGGCTAAAGATGCTCAGGGTTATTATCAGCAAGCCAAAAAATCCTTAAAAGAGGGTAATTGGCTTGAATGTGCTGATTCTATAAAGAAGTTAGAGTCAGTATTAAACAGGCTTGCTTCTGAAGAACAAAAATAAACACGAATATAGAATTCATCATTAATTCATCATGCTCTGGGACTTAATAAGCGCTGTAGTTATTCGCTATCCATTATCTGCATTTAAATTTGTAAAAAACATCCCTAATTTTATTAAGCTCTATTGGTGTCTCCTTTTTGATAAAAGAGTCCCTTTTTATCTTAAGTTAATGTTATTTGGGGCAATAAGTTATTTTATATCTCCAATAGATTTTGTCCCAGAGGTCTTTTTACCACTGATTGGGATATTAGATGATGTCGTAGTTTTAATTTTGGCCTTAAGATATTTCATTCTCTGGTGTCCAAAGGAACTAGTGATGGAGCATGTCCAGGCCATTGATCAAGAGAATAAAAAAAACACTAAAGGGTCATAAAATAAAAAACTATCTATACTACTCCAACTTAGGTTTTTCTAAAATAATGCAGGTTAATTTTGTAACTAACTGTTAAGGCACAAAGTAGCAGAGGCACAGAGGCACAAAGGAAAAAACAAAAAAATCTTAAAAAAACTTTGTGTTTCAATGCCTTTATGCCTTAACATGCTGGTTTTAACCAACACAATCATTTGGAAAAACCTAAGCTGGTTTTAACCAACACAATCATTTGGAAAAACCTAAGTTGGAGTAGTATATATATGTCACTTAATCCCTAAAACAGCCTCTCCAATATTATAAGTGTGATCCCCAATCTTTTCAAAGCTATTTAATACATCAACAAACACAAGACCTGAAATTACAGTGCATATTCCTTTATTTAATCTTTCAATATGATTGTTTTTAAATTCTCTGGTAAGTTTATCAATATTTTCTTCCATCACCATAGCCTTATGAGCTATTTCTTTATCCTCTTTTTCTATGGCCTGAATAATTTGATTAAGAAAACCAGATGCCTCTTGATAGAGAGATTTTAGATCGTTTGAGGCATCCTTAGTAAAACATAAATTACCATCCCATCTCTTTACGGCTAACTTAGCTATATTCTCAGCATGATCTCCTATACGTTCAAAATCGTGAAGCATATGTTGGGAAGAATTGATCTTTTTAGAGATTTCTAAGGTTATAGATTCTTGAGCTAACTCTACAAGATAATCGCTGATCTCCTTTTGGAGCATATCTACTATTTTTTCTTTTTCATGGACGTCTTTTGTTTTTATCCTGTCTTCTTTTAAAAAGGCTTCAATAGCTTTATTGATCATGACCTGGGTAGTTTTGGCCATCCGTAATATTTCATTTCTAACCTGTTCAAGGGCAATGGTAGGGGTTTTAATAAGTCTCTTATCCAGGTAGTGAGGAGCTAATTCTATGACAGGCTCTTCCCCAGGGACTATAAATTTGACAACCTTTATAAAATAGGAGATTAATGGCAATAAGATAATTGTATTCATAATATTGAAAAGGGTATGAGCATTGGCAATTTGCCTTGATACATCATTTGAACTTAAGAGAACAATCTTTAGAAATGGGACTAAAAAAGGAAGGATTAATATAGTTCCAAGGATATTAAACAGGGTATGAGCTACTGCCGCTCTTTTTGCAGATAAATTAGTGCCAACACAAGCTAACAAAGTAGTTACACAAGTTCCGATATTTTCTCCAAGGATAAGAGGGATAGCCTCTTTAATGCCAATTAATCCGGAAGCAGCCAGGGCTATTGTTAACCCAACAGTGGCACTACTACTTTGGATAAACATAGTAACTAATAGACCTGCTAATACTCCTAAGATAGGTTTAGTACTGAAATTTATAAAAAAATTCTTTATATGGGAACTATTTCTTAGAAATTTTACAGAACCAGTCATAGTACTCAACCCTAAGAACAAAATACCTGTACCCAAAAGGATTTCACCAACATTTTTACATCTCTTGTTTTTTGAAAAAAAGGTCAAAGCGAATCCAATACCAATTATTGGGAGAGAATATTTTTCTATTTTAAAGGCAATAAGTTGGGCAGTAACCGTTGTTCCAATATTAGCTCCCATTATTACTCCTACAGCTTGTCTGAGGGTCATCAGTCCGGCATTTACAAAACCAACAAGCATTACTGTAGTTGCACTACTACTTTGAATAACTGAAGTAATTCCTGCGCCAACCAACACTCCCATAATAGGATTATTGGTTAGTTTGCCCAAAATCTTGCGCATATTATCACCAGCTGTCTTTTGTAGACCATCGCCCATAAGCTGGATACCATAGATAAAAAGGGCAAGACCACCAATTAGCCCAAAGATCATTTCTTTAATCATGTTACCCCCTTTTTTACAATAAAAAAATCTAACTTGAAGTAGTATATATAAAATTTAGTTTGAGTATAACTAAAATAGACCAGAGTAATTAAAGTTTGAGGAATGAATTAAAATTTCGTGTAACAATATATATGGTAGGAAAAAACAACACAAAACAGCGTAAAATTTGTTTTCATTATTGATCATCAGACATCCCTTTGGTATCTGTTTTTACAAAATTAAGGGCATCTGAATTAATACAATAACGTTTATAAGTTGGTGGTGGCCCATCATTAAACACGTGTCCAAGGTGGGCATCACATTTATTACATAACAACTCGGTTCTTTTCTGAAAATGACTTCTATCGATCTCTGTACTTATACTTCCCTCTGTAATTGGTTTCCAGAAGCTTGGCCAACCACTCCCTGAATCATATTTTGTATCTGAACTAAACAAATCATTCCCACAATCAACACATTTATAAATCCCTTGCTCATGAAAATTATAATACTTGCCCGTAAAAGGGATATCTGTACCTTTCTCTCTGGTGATATGATACTGTTCAGGGGATAATATCTTTTTCCATTCCTCTTTGCTTTTATTTACCTTAGTAATCACTTAGTTAATCACTCCTCTTAAAATTTATGGGGAATTTTAGGAACAATAAATGATAAATTTCTACCAACTGTTATAATGAATCCGGGATCTATCAAAATTATTCCTGGGAGGCTTTTCTTCATCTGGGTAACCAAGAGGAATTAAGGCAAAAGGTATGATGTGTTCAGGGATATCTAATAATTTCTTGATCCCGTTAACCCGTTCTTCTCTTGGATATACACCTAACCATACCGCCCCTAAACCTTTTTCAGCTACGTAAATAAGAATATTTTCTGTTGCCGCTGAACAATCTTGGATCCAATAACCTTTATGTTGTTCAAGGGTTAGATCTCCACAAACAAGGATAGCTACAGGAGCAGTCTTTATCATGGTTGAATGAGGGTGTATCCCAGGTATTCTATCTAATACACTCCGCTGATCAATTACTACAAAATGCCAAGGCTGTTCGTTACCTGCGGATGGAGCATTCATCCCAGCCATTAACAATTCTTCTACAAGTTCACTGCTTACTGCCAGAGTCGTATATTTTCTAATACTTCTCCTTTTAAAGATAGCATTCATTGAATATCCCTCCATTTTAAAGCCTTACTAATAAATAATAGACATCTTTCCAAAATAATTTTGCGGGTGAGAAGACAAAAATCTTTGCTTCGTTCGTTGGAGTAGTCTTTTTGAATTTTCTAAGCTTGCTTCCCTAAATTGCCTAACTCGCTTCGCTCAAACAGAGGCAATTTTACGGGAAGCTGCACTAAGAAAATTTATAAAAAGCCTACTAATA
>JAZDLJ010000061.1:0-6970 GCA_043802115.1 bacterium
AATTCCTTGGGATGATAAGCCTTGGGAGAAAATTTGATAATACTGAATTCAAAGAAATAGATTTTGAATTACTCTCCACTATCTCAGGTAATGTATCCATGGCTATCTATAATCATAACCTAATCGACAATTTAAAGGCTGTTAATCAATTACTAAAAGAACACATTAATGAGAATAAAAAACTTTTTAATGAATTACACGCATTAAACCATGATACTATAAAGGCATTAGCTAAAGCTATTGATGCTAATGATTCTTATACCCATGGTCATTCTGAGAGGGTAGCAGATTACTCTGTCGCTATTGCCAGTGAACTTAATTTGTCTGATCAGGAAAAAGAAGGTCTACGTATCACAGGTTATCTACACGATATTGGTAAAATCGGCGTTAATATAAACATAATTCAGAAGTCTGGTAAGTTAACCGATGAAGAATATGCAATAATTAAAAGACATCCGATTACAAGTTACGAAATTCTTTCAAATATTAAATTCCAATATCCTGTAGCCATGATTGCCCGTTACCATCATGAATGTTATAATGGTAGAGGATATCCTGATGGGATTAGAGGGGAAGACCTTCCACTTGGAGCGAAAATAATAGCTGTAGCTGATTCTGTTGATGCCATGACTTCTGACAGAGCCTACCGAAAAGGTATGAGTATTGATAAGGTTTTGCCTGAATTATTAAGATGCTCAGGTACCCAATTTGATCCACAAGTAGTCCTTGCTTTTATGCTGGCCTTTAAAAAAGACCTGCTTGAAAAGAAAGAGAATCCTCTAATAATCAAATCCCTTACAGATAAATATGATCCCAAAACTGTACTTGATCTTCTTGATGAAAGTATTAATAATTCAAGACAACTTATTAATAACTATCAGAAAGATAATGAGGTAGAAAAAGATAATGAGGTACAGGAATATAATTTTACAATGCCGATAAGAGCTCAAACAGAATTAGTAGCGGTTCAAGCAGTTGAACAAATAATCAGTACTATGGATTTTGATCAAAAAGCCAGGGATGAGATCAGGTTAGCCTTAATTGAGGCCTGCATCAATGCCTTTGAACATAGTAAGAGTATGAGTAAACTAATTCATTTGACTGTTAAAGTAGAAGAAGGACGGCTTACTACTATTGTCCAGGATCAGGGCCGTGGATTTAACCCTGAGGATGTAACATCTCCGGATATAGATGAAAAATTAAAATCCGGGAATAAAAGAGGATGGGGATTAATGTTAATGAAACATCTTATGGATGAGGTTTTTTTGGATTCCAATAAACAAAATGGCACCAGGGTAACTATGGTAAAGTATACAAACAAAAATAAAAATGGTTAAAGGGTGAAAAGGAGATTGAGATGAATAGCGTCTTTACTTTATCAACATTAAAAAAAGATGATTATGCTGTAATCTATACCAATGGATATTTAAATGATCTTGGAGGAGAAAAAATAGATGAGGAATGCAGTAGGCTTCTTGAAGAAGGAAATAAAAAGATTATAATAAACTTTAAAAATTCTAAGATTATAAACAGTATCGGGATTTCTATTCTTATTGGAGTTATAGAAAAAATTCAAGAAAAACAGGGAAAATTGGGATTTTGTAATCTAACACCAGTTAATAAAGAGACGTTTAAGATGATGGGGCTGACAAAATTTGCAACAAGCTTTGAGTTAGAAGAAGACGCGATCAAAGGTCTCTGCCTGTGAAAAAATAATCCTTAATCCATTTATTAACCCTTTGAAGCTCTTTTTTAAGTTTATCCAACACCTCCTGAGCATTCTCTAATTGTTCATCTCTGCCCATCTGTTCAAGTTTGAAAGCTAATTCCCTGGCATTATTAGCCGCTAGCGCCCCTGTTGTTCCCTTTAAATTATGGGCTGCGTAGACGATTTCTCCAAAATTTCTTGTCTCAATCCCCTGACTTAACACCTTTAATTGCTTGGGATAATCATTAATTAAATCATTAAAGAGTTCTTTAAGAAATTCCCGATCGCCATTTACCCTTTCCAAAACCTCTGTTAAATCTACCGGCAATACCTGATCATCTTTATTCTGAACACTCATCTTTAACTCCATCTTTTTTATCAATAAGACCTAGATCAACCAGGGCATCCTTTATCCCCTTTTCAGAGACAGGTTTAATTATATAACTCTCACACCCACTGCGAAAGGAATAGATAATATTTTGTGTATGATCCAGAGCGCTTATTATTATTATCTTGGCCTGGTGCGATGAGATCGCTTTTTTCTTTTCAATCTCTCTAATCTGAGTTAAAACCTCTTGTCCGTCCATCTCCGGCATCATAATGTCAAGGGTTATAAGTAGATAAGGATCACCCTCTTCCCAGGCGCGTAAAAACGCGTCTAGCCCTTCTTTGCCATTGCTGACAATATCACATTTACCATAAGACGATAATATCTTATTTAACATCTTTTGGTAAATTTTATCATCTTCCACGATTAAAATTCTCATTGGTTACTCCTTCTCTTCTTATTTTGAGGTTAAAGTTTTTATCAACCATTTTTCCAACATTGCCCTTAAATCTTCTTTCCGAAGTGGTTTGGCGATATAATCGTCCATGCCAACCTCAAGACACCTTTCTTTATCGCCTTTCATGGCGTATGCAGTCATGGCAATAATCGGTGTATGTTTCTTTGTCCCTTCCAGCTTGCGAATCTCTTTTGTAGCCTCAAAGCCGTTCATCCTCGGCATCTCGCAGTCCATTAAAATTAAATTGTAAGAACTCTTTGAAAGCGCCTCTAGCGCCTCTAAACCATTATTGACTACATCGCATGAGTAGCTAAAGCTATTTATCATCCTCATCGCTATCTTTTTGTTTACAGGGTTATCTTCTACCAAAAGAAGACATATCTTTTTACGTATTTCTTCACTAATCGTATGTCTGGTTATTAAGATGCCATCTTTTTTAACTACACCTTTCTCTTTCCCGTCTTCATTATTACTACCTGAACTTAATCCCATAACCATAGCCAGACATTCAAACAGATACGCCTGTCTAACAGGTTTGGTGAGATAACCAGAAAATCCTGCCTGCTTAACCTTAATTACATCACCCCTGTCCGCTATAGAGGTAAGGAGGATCAGCTTGGTATTAGCTAACATTTTATTCAAGGATATTTCTCTGGCTAATTGAAAACCATCCATCCTCGGCATTTGATAATCAACAAGGACAATCTGATAAGCATTTGGAGTATTTGCAAGAGAATGTAATATCTCTATGGCCTGCTCTCCATTTGTAGCCTGATCAGATATACATCCCCATGAGTTAAGATAATAGGAAAATATCTGTCGGTTGAGAGCGCTGTCATCAACTATAAGCACCCTTAATCCTTTAATATCTACTTTAGGAAAGGTATTTAAATGAGAAGGTTCCTTTTGTTTTTTTAGAACCACGGTAAACAAAAAGGTTGATCCCTTTCCTGATTCACTCTGAACCCCAATCTGACCAGCCATTAATTCTACTAACTTTTTTGAAATGGCTAATCCAAGGCCAGTCCCTCCATAACTACGGGTATTAGAGGAATCCACCTGAGAAAACGGTTTAAATAATTTCTCCTGATCCTGATCAGTAATGCCTATCCCAGTATCCGTAATTTTAAAAAGCAAGGTAGCATCCTCTTCTGTCTCCTTTTCTACTTCCAGTGAAAGGACAACCTCTCCGGCAGAGGTGAATTTTATAGCATTATTTACCAAATTTATAATAACCTGCCTTAATCTACCAGGATCACCATGGGCTATTAAAGGACAATTTGAATGGATCAGGCTGACAATTGTTAGCCCTTTATCCCTGGCCTTGATCGCCTCTATCTCAATTATATCCTCTACGGTAGTACGCAAGTCAAAATCTATAGCCTTAAAATCAAGTTTACCAGCCTCAATCTTGGAAAAATCAAGGATATCATTAACCAGGGCTAATAGACAATTAGCTGAATCAAGCACACTTTCAACAAATTCAGTCTGATCCCTATTCAAGGGTGTCTCGCTCAATAGGTCAGTAAAACCTATAATTGCATTCATTGGGGTACGTATCTCATGGGAGACAGTAGCCAGGAATTGACTCTTGGCTATTGTAGCTAATTCTGCATCCTTTATGGCTTTTTCTAATGACCTTTCCTTCTGGCGTTTTTCAGTAACATTACGAAATACAAGGACTACCCCAATAATATCTCCTCCTGAGGTAGTTATCGGGGCAGCGCTATCCTCTATTGGCCACTCTGTCCCATCTCTGCTAATAAGGATACTATGATTAGCCAGATCAATAATCTTTTTCTCCGTTAACACCTTAGAAACAGGATTTTCAATATCTTCACGGGTATATTCATTAATTACCTTAAACATCTTTTCCAGAGGGAACCCCTTGGCCTCCTCAATCCGCCACCCTGTTAAAGATTCCGCTACACTATTCATTAAAACAACCTTGCCCTCTAAATCGGTTGTAATTACAGCATCTCCAATACTCTTTAAGGTTGAAAACAGGCGGCTTTCACTCTCCCGTAAGGCATTTTCTATCTTTTTCCGTTTAGCGATATCAACATTAATCTCAGCCACTAACCACTCACCCTTTTCGTCTTGAAATGGGATAGTAGTTACTTCTATAGGACGGTTATCTTCTTTAACCAAATTCTCTTCAGTAAACATAGACTGCTTTGTCTCCAGGGCTTTGACAATTCCACAATTCAGACAAGGTTCCTGCCTGTCCATGAAATAGTCATAACATTTTTTCTCATTAGGATCTCCATATACCTTGGCCCATTCAGGGTCTATATAGCGGATATTAAATTGTGAATCAATAATATCTATCCCTGTCCTGGTAGCACCTAAAATAAACTCTGTCTGTTGTTTTAATTCCCTGATCTCTTCTTCTTTCTTTTTACGTTCAGTAATTTCCTTATTAAGGCGATCGATCGAGGTAGTAGTCGTTTTCAGTCTTTCGGTCATCAGGTCAAAGACTCGGGAAAGTTGCCCGATCTCATCATTGGAATAGACGCCTATCTTATAATCAAGGCTTCCGGAGGCAATTCCCTCGATCCCTTTTTGTAATCCAGCTATTGGCCTTGAGATTAAATGAGAGATAAAAAAGGCCATAATCAATGCTATAATAAAACTAGCCACACTTGGGCCTATAAGTAATCTACGGGAATTAATAATATCCTGACGCATTTTAATTACAGCATCTTCGGCTTCTTTGACATGACCGTCAATATCAGGAGTAACGAGGTAAGGAAATTCCTGCACCTTCTCATCGATCATTATCTTTACCTGCTCTAGCTTTCTATCAGTTCCCCCTCCATCTTTAAGTTCGATATATTTTTTAATTAAACTGGCAACCTCTTCTAAGATTTCATCTGCCTTTGTTATGTGTTCATGATGATATAACTTATGTGCCTCCTTGTAATCTTTAAAAGACATTAACGCTCTTTCTGCCTCTTCCTTATCTTTTAAAGCCCCTGTCAAAGCGTATTTATTGGCAAAGATGATTGAATGATATAATTCCTTCTCTATTTTAGAGAGTACAATAGCCCCTGTCAGATTTTTTCCACTTATTTTTTGAAAATTATCAGCCATTTTCCCTTGGATAATCAGGCTAATATAGCTAATAAAAGCAATCATCAAAGAGATAACTAAAAATGCGCTTAAGAGTTTATGTTTTATCTTCATCTGGAAATCTCGTTCTTAGTTCGTCGTTATTAAAACTCGATCATCAAGTTCATTTGAGAAAGTTCCTTGTTTATTGTCAATTATCCGTTGTTTTAATTAAAACAAAAAATTCTTTATTTCCACCTTGTCCATAAATAGGAGAAGGAATCAATTTTGATACCTTTAGACCCAATTCTAGGGCACAGTTTCCTATCTTTCTGATAACTTTTTTGTGTTTTCTCCAGTCTTTTATAATCCCACCCCGTTCAACCTCCCCTTTATCCACCTCAAACTGAGGCTTTATCAAGGCAATAATATACCCAGATTCTTTCACAATATTTTTTGCTATAGGAAGAACCTTTGTTAAGGAGATAAAAGATACATCAATGGTAATAAGATCAGCTAATTCAGGAAGTTCTTCTTTTCCAAGACACCTAATATTTTTTCTTTCAAGCAGAATTACCCTTGGGTCAATCCTAAGTTTCCAGGCCAATTGTCCATAACCAACATCAAGGGCGTAAACCTTCTTAGCTCCATGCTGAAGCAAACAATCAGTGAATCCCCCTGTTGAAGCGCCAATATCAAGGGCTATCTTATCTTGAACTGTAACCCTAAACCTTTCCAGCGCCTTAGCTAATTTTATCCCGCCCCGACTTACATAAGTATTGCCCTCTTTAATACCTTTAACCCTTATTTCCGCATTAATGTCTACTGTATTTCCCGCTTTATCAATACGCAGATTATCAACAAGAATAACCCCTGACATAATTAAGGCTTTTGCCTGTTGTTGGGATTTAGCCAAGCCTCTTTTTAATAAAAGGCTATCTAAGCGGTCTTTCATTTTCTAATAAAGACTCTCCTTGTTATATTATATACTATTCCAAGTTAGGTTTTTCTTGGCAACTATTAGCCTAGGTAAGACCTGTTAGGTTAGTTAAAGATCAGTAGGTTAAGGCACAAAGGCACATAGGCACATAGGCACATAGGCACAAAGTTTTTAAGGTTTTTTTGTTTTTCCTCTGTGCCTTTGCTATTTTTTACTTTATGTTACTATGTTTAATTAATACAATTAGTTAGAAAAACTTAAGTTGGAGTAGTATATATGAAAATAGCCCAGAAATTTATTGCTGGGATTGGAGAATTAAAAAAATTTTCTTGTTTTTTATGCATTAGACATCTTTCCAAAATAAATACCGTATTCTCTAAGTATCTAGAGGCAAGAGAAAACAAAAATTTTGCTGTAGTGAGTCATTAGTAGGCTTTTTGTAAATTTTCTTAGTGCAGCTTCCCGTAAAATTGCCTCTGTTTG
>JAZDLJ010000064.1:0-32853 GCA_043802115.1 bacterium
GATGAGATTAGAACATTTTGTTGAGCGCCATAGGGAGACTTTTTGTAAATTTTTTTAGTGAGGCTTTGCGTTAAAAATTGCCATTGTTTGAGCGTAGCGAGTTTTGGCAATTTAGGAAAGCGAGCTTAGAAAATTCAAAAAGGCTGCCCGTTAAGCGAAACAAAGATGTCCTAATTTTATCAAATAAATTGTAATTATTTTTCTGAAAATCTATAATTATCGTTAATTGCCCCTAGAACCTCATCAACAAGTTCAACTAATTCCTTATTATCTGTATCAATAACATAATCAGCATATTTTTTATATAAAGGAGTTCTTTCTTTTAAAACCTCTTCGACCTCTTCAACAAAAGATTTTCTACCTGTTAAAGAAGGTCTTTGATTATTATTCTGAATTCTTTTCATAATAGTTGTTATGTCTGCCTTCAACCAGATGACAAAAGCATCTTTTTTAAGGGAAAGCGCATTTTTTTCACGTAAGATTGCCCCTCCGCCAGTATCAATAAAACAATTTTTTTTATCCTTAAGATCAAAGGCTACCTCAGCTTCTACATTTCTAAAAAATTCCCACCCAAATTCTTCAATAATGGCTGGAATTGAACGACCAAGTTTTTTAACAATCTCGTCATCCATGGAGATAAGATCAAGCTTGAGTCTTTCTGCCACCAATTTAGCCAGGCTTGTCTTTCCCGTACCTCTATAACCGATTAAAACTAATTTCATTATTTTAAAATCGCTTCTCTCATAACGTTCACAGGCGCCTTTTGATTTGTCCAAAGCTCGAATTGAAGAGCTGCCTGATTTATAAACATCTCTAGTCCAGGGATAATCTTACAACCAATTTCTTCGGCCTCTTTTAATAATCTTGTCTTTAGCGGGTTATAAATAATATCCATAACAGTGAGGTCTCTATGAAGATAGCTTTTATCAATAGGGGAATCATTAAAATTTGGATACATCCCTACTGGTGAACAATTTATTAATATGTCAGCATTATCAATTTCCCTTTTCATGGTCATCTCGGAGAGACAATCACCTGTAATTGAATCAAAATGGGTTCGAGCGCTGATATCTGATGTTAACTTTTCTAGTTCTAATACCTCCACACCTAAAATACTCATAGAATTGAGCGCTGTTTTCATTGCTATAGTAAAGGCAACAGCCCTTGCTGCACCACCAGAACCTAGGATCAGAATCTTTTTATTATCCAGCGTTACACCAGCGGATTCAATAGCCTTTAAGGCCCCAAGCCCATCTGTGCAATAACCTTTTACTTTACCCTGAGCAGAGTACAATGTATTAACTGAGCCTATATTCTGAGCGATATCGTCTATTTCATCAAGATAGTTTATTACCTGAACCTTATGAGGAATGGTCACACTCAGACCTACCATATTCTCCAACGAACGCATCCCCATGATTGCCCCAGCAATGTTTTCTACCCTGAAGGCAAGATAGACATAGTTTAGATTTAAAGATTTAAAGGCAGCATTATGAATTAAAGGGGATAACGAATGTTCTATCGGATTGCCTATTACAGCGCAAAGTTTTGTATTGGCGTTAAATTCTTTGAGGGATGTCATATTAGTTTATCTTTCTTCATAGAGCTCTACTATGGCCTTTATCCCTAATTATGTAAATCATGGTCATTCGCATTCAATTGTATTATTTGAGAAGTTAATAATTGCTTTAGCTCTTTTCAAAAAATTAAGTCCAAGAAGTCCCTCAACCGGACTTGGGGACGGGAGATTATGGCAAACTACCTCCATATCTTTAATTTCAATGCCCAGCGCCTTAAACACAGGAAGAGTAATAATAAATACATATTCAATACTACTTCCCATAGTTATTTCGATCCTACGCTTAGAAATGAACGGATCTTGACCAACAGCAACAGCTGATTCAACAGGGATAATAGTAAATATAGCCCCTGTATCAATAGCCATCTTAAGAGAAAGTTCTATCTTAGGACTAACAATTTGACCATGACAAATAATAATACTGTGGTTAGGATTAAAAGTAAATTTAGGCATAGTCTAAAAGGCGGCAGCATAACCTTCAGGAAAAGAATCTTCGGAGAATTCAACCAATATTTTTTTTCTCTTAAAATTTTTTTTAGTTAACATTTTATATATCTCATCTCGGTGTGGACTATGGGCAATAAGTTCTCCAGAAATAGGAGTTGTACTGTTTTCATCGATCTCATTTACAAGAATAAGTAACCATTCCCGATGGAAGTGCTTTTTAATAGTCTCAATTTTTTCAGAAGCCATTTTAATCACCTCTTTTTGGTGCGTTGGTTCAGTGCCTTCATCTGGGCAGTACACGATAAATCCTGGTTATAACGGATTTAGGGGAGGCAATTAATTTGTATCTTCTCGAAATTTTTTAAGTTGTTAGCCCTGAAAGGGCGAAATAAATTAAGCGGGGTGAAATTCCTTACCTTTTTTATTTCGCCCTTTCAGGGCTTGACAATTGAGATGATATCACACCCAGGGCGTTGCCCTGGGCTGATACATAACGCCCTTTCAGGGCTAAAACAAAACCTGATTATATCGGATTTAGGAAAACTGCTCCCCTAAATCCGATATAATCAGGATAAATCTTATGTACTTCGAGAGAGACTTGATACTCTAAGTTATCAATGCAGATAGCAAACCTGAAACCATAATTTTTATCTTTCTCAATAACCTTACTTAACCTCCCAAAAAATCAAGACTTGCAACGGATATAAAATAAAAAAGCTATTTTATATCCGTTGCAAGTCTTTAGCCAATATATCTTCAATGTTTTTCATAATCTCCATCTTTAATGGCTGGGTTTCTTGAGGATTAACTAGATATTTAACAACCTGAAATTTATTAATAAACTGGGTATAATTTTTAATATCCACGGCGCTATTGAAAACTACCTTAGTTACAGGAAACCTATCTTCGATTATCTTGTCCACCATTTCCTGATTAATCACCTCTGAGACCTCTTGGAAGATTAAGGTTAAAAGTACCTTTGTCCCGTTTTCCAATATATTTAAGGCCTCATCAATATTATTTACAAATTCTACCGTAAATTCATCTCTTAAATCAACCTTTAATTTTTTCATAGCTGCGGTCTCTTCACCAATGCAAAGGATGGTATAATCCTTATAATTAATGGGAGATTTAAAAGGTTTAAATCTTTCTTTATTTTTTTGATAATATTCACAAAAGGCATCTACTACCTGAGGATCAAATTGTGTCCCTTTACACCTAAGAAGCTCCTCAATAGCCGCTTCGTGAGACCTTGCCCCTCTATACGCTCGTGGAGAGGTCATGGCATCATAGGCATCGGCAGTACCAACTATCCAGGAGGCTATATTATCAAAGCAATCCGCTACTCCTATTACCTGTGCCTCTTGAGAGATAGCCTCATTTTTTAAACCATCAGGATAACCTCTACCATCACAACGTTCGTGGTGATGCAAAACGATATCAATAATATTTTGTAACTGAGGAATTGGTTCTAATATTTTAGCCCCTTCTGTGGGGTGTCTTTTAATTTCATTATACTCTTCATTGGTTAATTTACTCGGTTTTCTTAAAACCTCGTCCGAGACCCCAATCTTACCAATATCATGAAGTAACCCCCCCATCTTAATTAAGACCTTCTGTTCCTCTGAGAAACCAAGGATTTCGGCAATACCAACAGAATATTCAGCTACCCGCTCTGAGTGACCATAGGTGTATCTATCTCTGGCATCCAAAGTCTTTGCTAAAGCGGTGATAGTTTGAACTACACTATTATTTAATTCCTCATATAATTGTTTATTCTTTGCAGCTTCCTTTGCAAGAGATATTTGTGTCTCTTCTAGTCTTTCGTCTATATGATATTTCTCAATAGCCTGTTTAATTATAGTTTCTATCTCATTCATTGGGATATCTTTTTTAATATACCGATAGATATCCCCTGTATTTACTGCCTCAATAGCATCCCCAAGATTAGAATAGGCAGTAATCAGGATTCGGACGATCTTAGGAGAGGTCTTTTTTATGCTATCCAAAAGTTCTACCCCGGACATACCTCCCATCTTCTGATCAGTTACTACTACAGCAACCCGATCTTTATTTATAATATCCAGGGCTTCTATTCCGCTTGAGGCCGTAATCAAGGTATAATCCAAGGCAAAGGCAAAGATTAGATTTGTAAGGTTATGTAACTCATCATCCACAAGTAATATCTTGTACTTCTTGTAATCCAAGCCTTCCATCGTCTACCTCCCTTTTTTACATTTACAACTAACATAAAAGCAATCTTTCTATTTTATGTTAGTTGTAAGTGTCAGTTTTTTATAAATATTCAGTAAACCCCTTTAATAGACCTCAGCTTCTTACAGTTTCACCATACCCCATATTCCGCTCCCGAATTTCAGCAGGTAGTCTTACTTCCTCTCCCTCTACTTGCTTAACGGGTAAGGTAATAATAAATTCAGCCCCTTCTCCTTCCTTACTTTCTACCCTAATCTCTCCTTGATGCTCCTTGACTATCCTGTAACAGATACTTAATCCTAATCCTGTCCCTTGTGGTCCTTTAGTAGTAAAGAATGGATCAAATATCTTCTCTAGATTCTCCATTGCTATCCCAGGGCCATTATCTCTTATGGATATTGCTATCGTATCATCTGTCTGGCTAGTCTTAATCCAAACAGTTCCTTTATTTTTAATGGCCTGATAGGCATTAATCAGGATATTGGTTATGACTTGATTTATCTCCTCAATATTACAGGCAATCTTACTTAATTCATTATACTCCTTATTGATAAAAACCTTATCTTTAATCACAGGAGAAAGCATATTAAGGGCATTCTCAATCCCATGATTAATATCAAATTTATCTATCACGCTTTTTTCTTTACGCGAAAAGTCTAACAAGGAATTTACTATAAAGAGGGCCTGTTCTACAGCATCATTATTAGTCTTGATAGCTGTCAGCATATTTTTATAGGTGTCCTTTGGATCAAGTTTGCCTTCAGAAAGCATAACCAGTCTCTTATCAATGCCAGCCAGACCCGCGCGTAGACAATACATCTTATTCTTTATCTCATGGGCAACCCCTGCGGCTAACTGGCCGACTGATTCCAATCTGGCTGTGCGAACTAACTGAACCTGCGCCTCTCTTAATTCCTGCAGGGCCTTCTTAAGTTCGTGATTGACTTTATTGAGCTGGGCTTGATATTCTCTGTTCATTATTAAAGAGTGGATGACCGCCTCTAGCTCCCTAGTATTATAGGGTTTTGGAAGATAATAATCTGCCCCTAGATTTAATCCAGCAATCTTATCTTTTTCATCAGTCCTTGCTGTTAAAAGGATAAAAGGAATATGACTCATCCTTTCATCCGTCTTTATCTTTTCACATAATTCCCATCCATCCATCTCTGGCATCATCACATCCGAGACAATAATATCTGGCATCTTTTGATATACCTTTTCCAGCCCTTCTTTGCCATTATTGGCTATAGCAATATTATACGATTTGGACAGACTATTTCCAACATGGTTGGCTAGCTGTTTATTGTCCTCGACTACTAAAATATTGTACATCTCTTCGTTTCCCCCTTCTTTTTCTTTAAATTCAATCTTATTATTTTGAGATATAATATCCGAATATTGGAGATGAAGACAATTAATAGTTATCTTGTCCTCAATATTATCCTTCCTGCGATCATCCAAACCCGTCCTTTGCTCAACAAAAGGTCCTTCTTTTTTTTCCCCTCCCTCCTTTTTAATATCATCTTGAATAATCTCTTCCTGGGTAAGATGCCCCTTACCCTTTAATAATCTTACCACAAAACTAGTTCCTTCACCGACCGTACTCTCAACAATTACATCTCCATGATGTAATTCTACAAACTGTTTTACGAGAAAGAGCCCAATCCCAGTCCCTTCGAACTTCCTGGAACTTGAGCTATCAACCTGATAAAATCTGGTAAAGAGATTTTTTATGTGCTCATCAGGGATACCTATCCCATTATCGCTTACGCTAATCTCAATATAATCTTTTGCTTCCTTGGTAATTATCGCTATCTTACCTTTCTTATCCCCTTCACTCTTTGAAAATTTAAGGGCATTACCTATTAAATTGGAAAAGACATTATTTATCTTTTTAAAATCTACATATACTGATGATAAGCATGGATCAGGCAAAAAGTCTATCTCTATTTCATCATTTTTAGCAGAAGGCGAAACCAAGGTAATACTTTCTTCCAATAAACTATTTATATCTATTAATTCCGCCTGTATCTTCATCTTACCAGATTCAAGTTTTGAGATATCCAACAATTCATTAACAAGTTTTAATAATATATAGGCATTTCCCAGCAAAACCTGCTTTTCCTCTTTATTCTCAGGGGTAATCTTATCGCCTATCCTATCTAATACACCTTGGATTGTTGAAATAATAATAGTAAGTGGGGTACGGAGTCCATGGCTTACATTAGCAAAGAGTTCTGATTTCGCTTTTTCCAATTCTTTTAGTTTTTCCGTCTCCATTGCTGCTATGGCTAATTGGGAGCCTTTAAAGACCATGGCTGTATTTTCACAAAATTTCTGTAAGGCGTTTATTTCCTCTGGTTGATAAAAACCTTCTTTTTTATCTCCCAAGGCTAATATTCCCATCAACTCATCTTTATAATAGCAAGGTAAAAGATAGACAACATCTACTTTAATTATTTCATCCCTGAGGTTTATTAGCTCTTCTTTGAATTCCTTAAATTTTTCTTTCCTTGAGACCTTGTCTATGAGAAAGTCAAGGGCATCTTTCCTTAGGAGTGGATTTTTTTTGTTTATTGCTAACCCTTTTTCAGCTAATTGATTTTTAGTCTGGGTAAACCATTTTACAATAGGGTTTTCTTGAGCCAATTTTATGTTAGTTAAGCGTTTATCCGAATGTTTATCCGATAGCCTGGGACACTTATTTTTACCATGATGGATAGTAAAATGATTATCTTTTTTTAAGATATAAAAGACGTGTCTCAACCTTTGCTGCATTACAATTTCGTAGAAATTTGCAACATGATTAGGAATTGATTCTGCTAATTCAAGGGCATTCTCAAACCCCTTTTCAACGATCTCCCTGCTTGTCTCGGTGAGGATTTGCAGTTGGCTGGTGTAATCGCCGAAGAAGGTGTAATAGGCCTTTCGTTCTAGTTTGAGGTAGACAAAAGGGGTGATGGTTGCCAGGGCTGCATAGGCCATTATGCTGAGGGGGACTCCCCAGGGGAAGGACTGATATACAGAATGATATAGAGAGTGGAGGTTTTCTCCATAAAAAAAGAATAAGACAAAAGGGAGACCGAAGGTGAAGCCGTAGACCAGGGTGAAGATGGCGGTGCGGGTGATGACGATTTTGATGTCAAGGAGCTCATGTTTGATGATTGCGTAGGCGATGATTACAGGATAAATGGCAATTAAAAAGTTAGAATATGGATAAATATTAACTCCCAATGTAAGTAAATAATTTCCACATCCACCAATCCATGCAATTGATGCACCTAATAAAAAATATTTTAATTGTTCACGCTGTAATCCTTTTGCATTTCTAAAATGTACTATTAAAAGAATATAAGAATATGAAAGTAATATTATACAGAAACCAATGTAGTAACAAAGAAATAAAAATGTACAAGATACCCAAAAAAATTGATTAAACACAAACTTCAATTCACCTAAAAAAAACTCCTTTATTAAAATATTAATTAAAACAAATAAGATAGCGGTAGTGTAAACGATCAGCAATAACAAATTTTTTTTTAACTTAAGAACAGAACAAATGAAATGGAAAAACAATGGCGGTATAAAAACAATTCCTATATACCCAATCTGCCACAAAAGATAGGCTTGCTTTTTCGATGTAGTTAGAGATATTTTAAAACCAGTAATTCCCCAAATAAATAATGCAATACAAAGTAGTCCCCATATTATACTAACCTTTTTGCCTTTTCCTTTTATCAATAGGAAAACCATCATTGCAAATGTAGATATTATAATTAATAAAGAAGAAAAACTGAGTGCATTCATATTTTTCAATGATTTTTAATTTATATTTGTTGCGAAAATAGTTCGACAGGCTGTTACGGAATGCAAATTTTTAAAAATACCCCTCAATAAAATCAATTAGTTAAAAATAAAGAGAGAGCAAAAAAAATGGTATTCCGCAACAGTCTTTCGGACCTGCACAACTAAAAATTACCTGTAAGGGCTCTGTCCAAATAATAAAGAGGGCAAAGGCAAACCTTGTCCCTACATTATTGTCATATCGCATAAGCACACTAAAAACGGAAAAAACAATATTTTTAAACAAAAGATGGTCAATTATTTGTTATCCATTAAGTTATCAAGAACAAAGGGTAACTGTATCAATATTGTTTTTTATGTTTAAAAATTGAAGTACTAACGTAGCTGTATACCTGCCACTAAAAGCAACAGAAGGAATACCACCTTGTCCCATTCCTAATGTTACCCAATGACCTGTAAGGTATAAGCCTTCTATAGAACTTCTTGCAGGAATCAAAAAAGAACTTAATTGTCGATTAGTAGATGTCCATCCAAACGCTGCCCCACCAGAATTTGAAGTATATTTGGAAAAAGTTACAGGAGTAGCTATTATTCTTTTACTTAATTGAAAAGTAATATGAGGGAGTACTTTTTGTAATTTTAGCATAATTTTATCAGCAAAAGTTTCTTTGTATGACTCCCAAAATTGTTCTGAATTATATGAAGCACTAGTTATTATTTCAAGGCAACCTTTTCCTTTTAGGTAAAAGGAAGGAATAAAAGAGCATAAGAACCAACTTAATTTATTTTCTTCTATTTTAAAATGTGTAAGGTTATTATCAAAAAAAAAAACTACTAACAGGTGATTTTTGAATATTTTCTTTATCCATTTCTAGATAGAGTACAAACGCTGATGCAGAAGATTCTAATTTATTGACCTTTTTTGTTTCTTTTAATTTAATATTTAAAAATTCTTTAAAAGTTTTTCTTGCATCTACATTAGATATTACAATTTTTGCATCAATAATATCTTCATTATTAATACAAACGCCCTTAATCTTATTACCATAAGTAAGTATTTTTGTAACTTTACTTGAGAATAATATATCCCCACCTAACTTATTAAAATATCTTGTTAAAGCATTTGGAAATTCTTGCATTCCTCCACTTGGATAATAACCAGGATCTAGAATATGCTGTTGAAAAAGGACAATAGCTGATATAGCTGCTATTTCTGAAGCTTGTAATCCTTTATTAATAAACGTTAAAATACTAAAAATAAATTTTATATTATCATCAATAAAATAGTTATCTAAGAGATCTTTAAATGTCATCCCAAACAATTTCCTATAACTACTTATTATACTTGTTTTCATAATAAATTTAAAAAATTTTTCAATATGATCCTTTTCATTAGGGAATAACTTTTTAAATTCTTCAATCGTATTCTCTGGGATCGTTCTAATGAAGAGCTTATGAGATGGAGTTATAATTTCTTCTGTAGGATCATGTTGAATAAATTTTATTGTATTTTCTATCTCAAGTTCTTTTAATATTTTATTAAGAAATCCTGTTTTAACTCCTCCAAGATAATGTACCCCAACGTCGAATTTATAGCCATTTCGTTCGAACGAAGCACAGTATCCCCCCGGATATTTTTGTTGTTCTACTATCAATACTTTTAATTCATATTTTACTAAATAACATCCGGAAATGAGACCACCTATACCAGCACCTATTATTATAACATCGTATTGATTTTTCATAATGTATTATTTTAACAGGCTATTTTGTTTTATCATCTTTTAATATTGTAAATTTTTTTTTCCTATAAACTTCCGTTCCTTACAATACTCAAACACCCTTATAAAATTTTGTTCATCAATCTTGGAAAATACAAATCCTTTCTTACTAAACATCCCCTGTGTTTCCTTAGCAAAAAAACTTGTCTCATAATTAAAATAAGGAACAAATGGTTCAGCCAACGCCTTTTGAACAGTATCCCAACGATCAAATGAAAAATTTTTAAAAGGGCTCAGCTTCGGCATCTTAAACTTAAAAAAATCAGAAGCTAATTTAATAAAAAAGCCCATATTAGTATTGTCTGGAGAAACAAGATGATAAACCCTTGCCTTCTCCAAATCACCCAACACAAAAAGGGCATTAGCAACAGTGTCAATATTGATCATATTCTCAAAACAATTTACATCTGCTGGAAATTCATCATAAATCTCCTGAGAAAAAAAATGAAGCGGTTCATAGAAGAGCCTAAAATCGGTTGTCTTTCCTTCGATGGAATCTCCCATAACTAAACTAGGACGAAAAACAGAGATGTTTAATCCTTTTTTTTGATACTCTTTTACTATAAGCTCTGCCTGATACTTAGTCTGTTCATATATATTATGAAAACCCTGTCCTAACTCAAGCATATCCTCAGTAAAATTTATTTTACCAATAGTCCCTGCCACATATGCTGTACTTATGTAATTTACCTTTTTCAATTTCCCTTTTTCTTTGCACATTGAAGCAAAATCCAGGACATTCTTAGTTCCTTCTACATTTACCTTGGTTATAACCTCTAAAGGGGCCTTTAACTTTGCTAAGGCTGCACTATGGTATATAATCTCAACCTCTGAGATTAATTCCTCTGTTATTTTCAGATTTTTTATCCCTAAATCAGGATAAACTATATCACCTTCAACCACTAATAGATTTTTTGAACCAATCTCCCAGACCTCTTTATCCCAAAATGTTACATAATCCTTAACCCTCTGCTGGGCGCTCTTCTCCTTCTTCCCTCTGGCAAGCACATATACCCTATGCCCATGTTGGAGAAATAACTTTAATAGATATGATCCAACAAGACCTGTTGCCCCTGTCAAGAATATTGTTCGTCTAGTGGTCACTTAAAAAATATCCTCTTTTACCGATTGGTTGTTTTGAGACAATAAATTTCATTCATCTTCCAAGGTAAATGATATATTCCCAATTTATTCCTATTTTACACCTAAAATCTCATAATAATTTTTAAATTATTTATTTCTCCTGCTAAACGCTTTTTTTTTGTCTTGAACACGATTAAAGGATTAACAGGATTTTTTAAATGATGAATGATGAAGTAAGAACATAAAAAAATAAATTTCCTCTCGTTCCCACGCTCTGCGTGAACTTTTATATTAAATGTGGTAATGTTCTGCATGAGCTCTCCATCCCCCAGGAAATGTACTCTCACCTGTATACTTAAAAGCCGATGATTTGTTCAAGGCTGGTAAAGCAAATACCTCATCTTTTTCAATAGAGTGTCGGGCTACAATACCTGAAAGAAGTTGTCCATTCGCATCTAACTCATATTCAACTATAAGTAGCCATTCATTAGGAAACTGTTTTTTCATTTCGTTCCAACCTATTTTTTTTTTTCATATCCATCTCCTTCGTTTAATAAGCCTAACAAGGCAAAATCCAGGATATTCCTGGTTCCCTTCTACATTTACCTTGGTTATAACCTCTAGATAAAAAATTAAAAGGATGAATAAAAAGTTTTTAAGTTTCTTATCTTCTCCGTTTTAATCCTGTCCATCCGGTAATCCTTTAAATCGTGTTCAGACAATTATTAAGGAGATGTTTCAAACGGGTTACCCCTTTTTATCCTAAGAGTCCAGAATATATAGTCCATAAGCAACCTTTCCCTTTCTTCAAGCATTTTAATCTGATTAACCGCATCTCTCCATTCCCGGGCATCACAGTTAACCTCAAAATTACATTCTTCTATGCGAGCAATAATCTCTTTTTCAAAATTATCAAAGGCCAGCTTATATTTTTCTTTGAAAGAATTATTTATGCCTCTATACCTTTTCAATCTCCTTTGATAATTTTTGTAAACATAATACATACGCTCATTTTCAACTAACTCATCTAATAGATCTTCCATTGCTCTATCCTCTTTTATCCTACTCCTCTATCCTATCTTCCAACCCTTCTATTTCTTTTAACTTAAATCGTAATTCTTCTATTGATAGCCTTTCAAGTTTTTTCTTGTTTAAAACAGGAAATCCTTTCCTTAATTGGGTAATCCTAATATCGCCTATCAGCTCCCCCTTCTCTATCCCTTTTTCTACTAGTTTTTCGGCTACGGTTATAATACTTCCCCCTGTCTCCTCTGAAATAGCCTCTTCCACTATCTCCTTTAATACCTCTGGCCTTTTTTCTCCACTAACACTCATTATATATCGCAATGTTGTCTCCATCCCTTCTTTCTTTCCTTCTTTCTTCCCTTCTTTCTTCCCTTTCTCTATTAATTGTTCAGCCACTGTCATAACACTACCTCCTCCTGTCTCCTTTGATATAGTTTTTTCAATCATTTCGTTTAATACTTTTTGAGTTGCATCTTCCCGGGTGTTCATTACATAACGTAACACGGTCTCTAAATATCTTAAACCTGTCTGATCTCCTTTTAATAAATCTCTAAATAAAAAAAATATCTTCTTTAGATGTTCTAAAAAATCATCGGCATAGATATGTTTTAATAGATAGATCCATATCTTACTGATTATACTTCCCTTGATTTCTTCATCACTATAGGCTGAAAGGTCATAAAAGATATATGAAAAGTCAGGCAGATACATCCTTAATTCCTCTTTATCGCCCAGGGCAATTATATCTGAAAACCTTCCTCCAACAGCCCACTCTTTTTTCCCATGATAAAGGACTAACGGGATAATCGGTGGTAACAATTTTAATCTTGGTCTTTGTTTTTTCTCAAGTTTCCAAATCTTGACTCGGTAGTCAAGCAATCTAAGGGCTATAAATTTATCTACTGAACTTTGGTGTTCAAATAAGAGGTAGAAATAGGCCTTATTCCCCTTAATATTTACTTGATAGAGGATATCTGAATAGAATTGCCTTAGCTCTTCTTCCACGAAACTGTCTTTTTTTATTTGCAAGCTCTTTAGATCTATTAGTCTGATAAGCTCTGTTGGAAGATAATTATTAAAAAAATCTATAGCTGCTTCTTTCTTGGTTAAGACCTCCTTAAAAAAACTATCATGGGGATTGTAGATTTTGTCTTCCATAGTTTTTTATTTCCCCTTAGCCTTTGTTTAGTTTTTACTTCATCATTCATACTTCATCATTCATACTTTTTCAAAACCAGACAGGCATTATTCCCCCCAAAGGCGAATCCATTATTAAGGGCAACCTGTACTTCTTTTTTTCTGTACACATTAGGCACACAATCAATATCACAATCTGGATCAGGGGTCTCATAATTTATCGTGGGAGGTATGCAATCATGTTTAAGTGCCAGGGCGCAGATAATGGCTTCAATAGCGCTGGCAGCCCCCATTGTATGACCAAGCATAGACTTGGAAGAACTTATAGGGATCTCTTTAAGCTGCTCCGCAAATATCTTTTTTAAGGCAAGACATTCTGTTTTATCATTAGTTGGGGTACCGGTACCATGGGCATTGATATAATCCACATCTCTTGTATCTGTGCCCGAATCTTTCAGGGCTAATAAAATCGCACTAATAATCCCGCTAAATTGAGGGGTGGTCATATGATAGGCATCACAACTTAATCCACAACCAGCCACCTCTGCATAGATATTTACCCCACGCCTTATGGCCAGATCTAAAGGCTCTAAGACTACCATCCCTGCCCCTTCACCTAAGATTATCCCTTGTCTATCTTTATCAAAAGGTGCGCATTTCTCAGGGGCCACGGCTAAAAGCCTATTAAATCCTGTAAAGGCGATTCGAGAAAAGGCGTCAGCTCCTCCGGCTAACATAAGCTCTGCTCTACCCATTCTGATTAAATCAGAGGCATAGGCAATGGTATAATTACCAGAGGCACAGGCATTTGGGATAACCAGGTTATTCCCTTTCAGTTTAAAGATCGTAGCAATATTATTACAGAGATTATTTGCAGGATATTGTTGTGCTAATTGTGGGTCTATAAAATCTTCTCCCTGCCCTATCCAGAGATCATCAGCCTGTTCTATTCGCTGAGGCTCTCCCATGGTTGTGCCGATGGCCGCCCCTGCCTCTTTTTTTTCAACTTCTTTCAAGTCTATCCCAGCATCTTCGAGGGCTAATCGTGTTGCGGCTACTGCCATCTGAGAGGCCCTTCCCATTCTTTTTATCTGCGCCTTTTCTAGGAAATCAGTTGGGATAAATCCCTTAACCTCCGCCCCGTTATGGGTTGGATAATCTTTTGTATCAAAGGCGGTAATCTCACTTACCCCTGATTTTCCTGCCAGGAGATTTTCCCAAAATTCATTTTTCCCAATACCGATGGAGGAGATTACGCCAACACCTGTTATGACTATTCGGGGGTTCATGGACTTTTCATTCCTTAATTCCAGCTTTTTTAGCCCTGAAAGCGCTCCATATCCATGGTCTCATGAAAAACATTACAGATCACTTCGTTACAATTTCTACTCTCTTAATCTAGATTCCCTTGTAGAATAAATATCATTTATTTGTTCTTCTATTGACCTATTATCTTCCCAACTACCACATACAGAAAATAGTTCATTTGTAGCTTCTTCTTCGCTCAGAACCTCCTTAAAAAAACGATAGCGCTAAACAAGTAATGCTGAAGGCCAGCATTACTTCTACTAACTAATTGATAGTTCATACTTTTAAACTTAACATTCGACCTAATAGCATTACATGTTGTGCACTACCTTATTTTGTTCTTGATTAAACCATTATCGTCTCTGGATATTTAATATATCGTCAACAACTGCTTTATACTTCACTATCTCACTTAACATTCACAAGTTTTATTTTAATCATCATCCTATTCTTTGTTATGACTTTTTTCAAGGGGTCTGAATGGATACTCGTAAATTGATATACTCAACCGCTTTGAGCCTTTTCCTTTAACTCATCATCTCTACATAGCATTTGTATTTTTTTTTCTGTCTTATCAATAAATACCCTTGCATTTTCTAATTGCTTCTTTGCCACTTCCCTCTCAATGACAAAATAATCCGCATAATCAGCTTTTTCCCGATAATTTTTAGCCTCTTGTATTATTTTACTTAATTCTACATCTAAAATTCCAGTCTTGATTATATATTGATTAAAAAAAGAAATAACCCCTGAATGCTTAGAACTATCAAGTTCTTTTAAGGCTAATATTGCCCTTGCTGCTGTAAAAATGGCATAATACGATCTACTTATCGAATCGATAAGGTGATTTGAATGAAATAAATCAGATGCAGAGCTAAGATGTTCTTTAGCCTTTTCTAAGCGATAGAAGGCCAATTCTTTTCTATAATTTTCCATATAATAATATCCCTTCTTTATCTAATGATTTAATAAAAAGCGTTTGATAATATCTATTTTTTTTATCTTCTTCTAAACTAAAGATTAGTGGTGAAAGGACTATATTAAACTCTAAGTTTAGTTCAGAGGCAACACCTGATATGTTATGTATAATTCCATAATTCATCTCTCTCACAAGGACAAAAATATCGATATCTGAATCGTTTTTCGATTCTCCTCTAGCCTTAGAACCAAAAATTTTGATTGTAATTAAATTATCCTTCAAGGATTGTTTTAAATATTCAATAAATTTATCTACTGCCAAGAATTCATTTCTAGACAATAATTTTTTATATAATTGATCAGGAGTATTCTTCAAATTTGTCTTTTTCCTTTATACTTTTTTTGTATCCTCTTCAAAAAGCATGGCAAATTACTCCAAGTTAGATTTTCCTTGGCATAATTTATATATGTCTTCTTGGAATAATTAACGTTCTTTGGACGAACTTTTTTTGATTTTTCTTCTATTTTAACTATTATATGTATACTACTCCTACTTAGGTTTTTCTAACTAATTGTATTAATTAAATATAGTAGCATAAAGTAAAAAGTAGCAAAGGCACTGAGGCACAGAGGAAAAACAAAAAAACCTTAAAAACTATGTGCCTATGTGCCTTAAACTACTGATCTTTAACTAACCTAACAGGTCTTACCTAGGCTAATAGTTACCAAGAAAAACCTAAGTTGGAGTAGTATAATTCAGTTTCTCTATCTATTTTCAAATTATTAATAACTTCTTTAGGAATAGACAGGTGTCCATCTTCTAATAGATTTCCAATCTATTCTATTTGCATTTTTTAACCTCCTCTGGGGGCAATAACCTGTTTATTAAGAGTGTTTCGTCAGGCGTTGAGTTGTGCGTGCTAAATCAAGTAATGACCTTAATGCCTCATTTACTGCGGCTGAATCAACAAATGCCCTGGCCACATCAGGCTCTAGCATAACAACGTTAGCTCCTTCTTCTAAAAGGCGTTTATAATATTTGCCACGTACAGCTTTTGAATAATCAAAAATGTATTCAGTTCGTAATTCATCACTATTTTTTTTTTCTTTAGTTTTCATGTCGTTTCCTTTCTTGAATATTTGCAAGACGAGCACTGATAATTCGTATGGCCTTGCCTCTCTCTGTGTGTGAAACTACAAGCAAACGTCCATGAGAAGAGTAGCCAATAGTTATCAATCTTTGTTCGTCATCAGAATGATCAGGATCATCAAAAGTAGCCGATAATGGATCATAGAATACAGTCATAGCTTCATCAAGTGATACCTTATGCTTTTTATTGTTCTTCTTTATTTTTTCCTTGTCCCATTCAAATTGCATATCATATATTTTATTTTATCATAATATTACATCTAAATATAGAGATGGGGTAATATTTTTTCCTGTTATCTTCTCATGGCTGACTCAGCATTTTCTCAAAACCTGACAGGCGTTATTCCCTCCAAAACCTTCCTGAACACGATTTCAGGATTAAAGGATTAACAGGATTAAAGATAATACAATGAGCTATTCATTTATTTCAGAGTCTTTAATCCTGCCCATCCTGTAATCCTTCTAAATCCTGTTCAGACAATCTTTAATCCTGTCCATCCTTCAATCCCTAAATCGTGTCCGTGCCGCCTCTATTGAATCGCAAATCTTCCTTGTTAAGAACCCCACCAACTCCAATTTATCTTCTGTAAATAAACCACTTATCAGCCTGTTTTCAAGATAAATACAACCAATCATCCTATTGCGGATAAAGATAGGCACGCACATAATACTACGCAACCCATGCCTGTGCACACTTAGATTCTGTTTCAAGGCCATGTCTGCCTCAGCATCTGTGACTATTATTGGCTGCCCACTCTCTTCAACCTTTTTGAGGATACTTGTACTTATCTCAAACTCCTCTGTCCCATAAGGGGCTTTATTAAAGTTGCGGCTTACCTTTACCTCCAACCCCTTTTCCTTTTCAATCTCTTCAGGATACAAAAGCAAGGCCCCGCGTTCTGCCCCGCCAACCTCAATGGCAGTATCCAGAATCTTTTCTAGCACCTTATTAAGATCGTCACCTGAGGCAGGGGCTATCTCCATATTGGAGATTGAGGAGCGTTGGACGCTTCGCTCTAACTTCCTTTGGGTTGTCCATTCATCCTCCTGCTCTTTGACCAGCTCAGGGTCTATGTCCATTAGAAGCTTATTCGTCCTTTTGAGATCCAATTCCGCCCCGCATTCGGCAAAGAGATCCCTTGCCTCCACAAGGTAATCCTTATAGCGGGCGATAGTTTCCTGGTCATTGGGTTTATCTTTAAGAAAGAAGGATGCCTCTTCAAGGAGGATATAGCCAAGCCTGTACTTATCCTGGGTCTGCTCCCGTAGCCATTTTATCCCCGTTTCCCAGATATCTTCCGCCTTCTCCTTTTTACCTATAAGCCAATTATAGGTGCCATTGACCTGATAAGCCCAGCCGAGGAAGTATCTGTATTTTTTCCCCCAACCGATGGCCTTTTTACTAAACCACCTTGCCCTTTCAAGATATCTTTTTCTTTCTTTATCGGATAAATTGGGGGAATTAATAAGGACGCTGGTATATATCTGGGCGCCTATGGGGAAGAGCTCCAATGTCCAGACACCACCATTTAAATGGGTTGGAAATAGATCCACAACTTCTTCTATTATCTCAATGGCTTTTTTATAATCTCTTCTAATTAGGTAGGCAAAGGCTAAAACCTCTCTTGACCAGATAAAACTCGTTTTGTCATTGGTCTGTCTTGCTAACTCGATGCTCTGTTTAGCCTCATCTATAATTTCATCATCAATATTACCCGTGAAACAGCTTGATCTATATTTGCACCCATATGCCCACCCTAGATATTGGAGTGATCTGACCTGTTTCATTAAGATAATAAAATCATCTGCGAATTGACTAGCGATCTTAAATTTTCCAGAAAGGGTATTGCTATCTATGTAAAAGGCATAAGCTGCACCTAAACCAAAATAATCACCTATATTTTTAAGGAGCTCAATACCTTTATAACCATAATCTACAGCTCCCTTTATATCATTTTTAGCATAAAAGGCATAACTATAATAAGCATAAGATACACCTTCCAAGAGCCTATTATCAATCTTCCTTGAGATCTCTAATCCTTTAGCTAAATCTCTTTTTGCCCGCGAAAACCATGGTAGGGTTATCCATATACACCCTCCAACATTGTAACCATAGGCCAGCTCATAACTAGGGCCTATTTTTTCCGCCAGATTAAGCATCCTGAGAAAAATATAAAAACACCTCTTAATATCCATAAAATAATATATATGACTAAGGGTAATCAAAAGTTTTACAATAACTGTTTGAAGCGGGTTATCAGTATATTCCCGCCTGACAAAAATCCCAGGAAAAATGGTATGAAGACCTTGCACCAAAAGCTCCCTAAATGTCCTTACCGCAAGCCCAAACTTCCCTTTCGGCATCTCAACCCCCAGGGAATAAAGACACCTCTCCAGGATATAAATACTGTCTTCCAGCTTACCTGCAACCCAAAAGGTCAGACCTATTTTATAATATAGCTCGGCCATCCTAAGTTTATCTTCTTTTGGAATTAAGTCCTTGCAACCATCTAATACCCTTACGGCCTCAAGGAAATCCCCTGCCAGGCGATAGACATCCCCCAGGTCTTCTAATACCTCAAGATATTCAGGGCCTGCCCTCTTTTCCTGTTTTTCCAGGATCAGCTTGGCCCTTAAATAGAAACCGATTGCCTCTGCATTTGCATAATTGGCCTTGGCCTTTTTCCCTGCTGGTATCCCGTATTCCAACACCTTTTTCTCATTTCCTCCCTCAATATAGTGATTGGCCAATTCAAAGATTACCTGATCCAGTTCATTACTATCCTTTGCCATCTCCTCCAATACCTGACCGATCCTCAGATGTAAGGACTTCTCCTCCTCCTTACTTATCCTCTGGGAAAAGGCATCCCTGACCCGATCGTGGATAAAGATTAGTTCTCCTCGTTCGTTGCCTTTCTCTAGGAGCTGGAGTTCTATTACCTCATCTACCAGCTTGATCAACTTTTCCATAGGTAGCTGGGTAACTGCCTGCAATAAATCGACCTTGAATCTCTTTCCAATTACCGCGGCTGTTGACAATATCTCCAGCTCGTCGCTGCCCAGGGAGTTTATCCTCCTCAATAAGATCTCAACTATACTAACGGAGATACTTATTGCGCCTAGTTTTTCCTTATCTATCTCCCAGTGATATTTGTTATGCCTTATCCCCTTTTCATCTACTATCTGCCGTAAGATCTCGATGGTGAAAAAGGGGTTCCCCTTGCTCTTCTTATAGATGTACGCACTTAGTTCATTGACTCGATTCCTTTCTTCTAATAAGAGATCGGTTATAAAATTATTCATCTCAGTGGTATCAAGGTTCTTTAATTGAATCTCGTCCAGGGGAATTCTATATTTCCTGGCCTCTTGAATGATCTTGGTTAATCTATGCGTCTGGCCTACCTCATTATCCCTATATGCCCCCAGGATAAGTAAAGGATAAGGACGAATATCCCCTATAATTTCGTTCAGCAGGGTTAATGTCCCTTCATCTGCCCAATGGAGGTCATCTATAAAAAGGACAACGGGTCTCCCTTTCTCGCCGAGGCTTTTAAAAAATCTTGTACAGACGATCAAAAATCTCCTATTCTCTTTTTCAGGGGTGTCCAAGGGAACAAGAGAAGGGACTTCGCCTAAGATCTCGCGCATTGTTGGATTAAACTGGTAGATGATCTCCCCTAATTCACCCACCCCTTCCCTTAATCTCTCTCTTACCTTGTCTTTTTCTGCCTCAGATGATTGTCCTACCTTGCTTACATACTCATTAATGGCCTCTTGAAATGGTTGATAGGGTGTCTTATGCTCTTGGGCAAAACATTTACCTGAGATAAATTCTCCTCCTAGTTCATAGACATGAGCCTGAAATTCCTCGATAAATCGACTCTTTCCCTGGCCTGCTTCTCCACTAACCAGACAAATGCCCCCTCTTCCATGTTGAGCAAAATCATAGATAATCTGTAGGTTCCTCAGTTCATGATCTCTGCCTACTAATAAGGTTCGGTAGTTGAGCTTGCCAAGTCGATCTGACTTTCCTAAAGGAAAGGCGGTCTTCCCTTGCTGATATTTTTTTAGATCAACAAGCAATCCCCTGGCTGTTTGATAGCGCTTTTCCTGATCTTTCTCTAATAATTTTAAGGTGATTTCTCCTAAAATAGGGGGGATTATTTTTTTAATCTGAAGAAGAGGTGTGGGTTTCCTGGATATATGTTGGTGTAATATGGTGGCTACATCCTCTCCTTTAAAGGGTAATTCTCCGCTGAGGAGTTGGTACCTGATAATCCCCAGGGAGTATAAGTCACTTCGTTCATCTATGGGTTTTCTTACTATCCCACTTTGTTCGGGTGACATATAATTAAAGGTGCCGACCACCTCTTCAGTTACTTTTATCCTTGTCAGGTACATTAAGTGGGCTAAGCCGAAGTCGATTATCCTGATCTTAAATCCTTGTTCTCCTATCCCTCCTTTTTGATCTTTCTCTAGGAGGATATTCCCCGGTTTTAGATCTCGATGGATAATCTTATTCTCATGGACATAGTCAAGGGCATTGGTTACCTGGATTAGGATATCTATGGCTAAGTCAAGAGGGATCTCCCTTTCTCTGTCTATATATTTTTGAAGGGTCTCTCCTTTAATAAATTCCATTACTAGATAATGGGATCCTTCATGCGTTCCATTTTCATAAATTTTAATGATTTGGGGATGTTCAAGGCGGGAAACCAGGGAGGCTTCTTTCTGAAATCGGATCTTATCCTCAAGATGATGGCTGACGAATCTTTCTTGAAGGATTTTAATAGCAACTTCCTGACTGGTCTGAGTGTCTATTCCTCGATAGACATGACTCATACCACTGCCATCAATCTCTTCCTTGATCTGGTACCTCTTCCCTATGAGATCTCCTATTTTGATCCCTGGGGTCATATTTCCACCTCTACTTTTATATTTTAAAGGTGAACAGGTAACATAATGAAATAATTTACAATCCTGGAATTCTTATATCACAAACACTTACCCTTGTCAAATAAAATGTGGCATCCTGGCATTCTTCATTCAGGCTTAAAATTAATTACATTTTTTTAATAAATACGAGATTGCTTCGTCGGCGAGCCTCCTCGCAATGACGAAACAGACGTTTTTTTGTCATTGCAGAGGAATATAACGACGAAGCAATCTCAACTTGGGGAGTCGAACTGACGTGGTTTAAGGCAATCCCATTTAACTAAACCAGTGCCGACATTTATATTTTTTTCATGACAAATTTCGTGACATTTTAGTGTCTTTCGTGACATTTAAATTTTCATGATAAAAAACTTTTTTAGAGGCAATTGCCTCTTTGCTAAGAGTGTTTCGTTAGTCGTTGAGTCGTGTGTGTTACTGACATACAAAGCCTCCACTTAACCTTTTCAAAAAGCAAAGGAATAGTCAAAACCGATCTGCAGGAGCTAATTCCATTGAATAATTTACAGTTTGAATACCTTTTACGGTAATACTTTCCGGATGATCTCCCCAGCCTATTTTACAGTCCCAAACTACTTTACTTTTACAGCCTGAAGCTACATGACTTACACCATTTTTATCAATATATGTAATGTTACAATCATAAAGATGTAATATTTCACGAAAACCCCAATCAATATAGGCATCTATACTATATGAAATATCCCTAAATGAAGGATTGTTCCCATCCTTATCAGATAAAATAACATTTTTGCCTCTACCACTAAAAGAAGCGATATCTATATATGGATAAATATTTTCCTCCCCTTCGTACCTTGTATCTTCAGGTATTGATGGAACCTCATCGTGATCCAAATATAACGACCAACTATAATAATATTCACAATACCACGACTGGCTTTCTATCCCTGAATCAAAAGGTTGGTCGTACTCATCAGATATATAACTTTTAAAAGAAACAGTATCCCATCCTCCCTCAAAATCATCGAACCCAAAATAATTATTCACCCACTCAGTGCAGGATGTTTCAGATGGCACTTTTGAATATCTGATTTCCTTTATTAAAAACAGATTATTGAAGTCTAAAGTATAAACAGTAGATGTTACCCCATTAATTATTTCAGTATGCTTGGGACAATTAAAAATTTTTGTCTGATGCTTTTTCCATTCAACCCGTTTAACAAACAAATTGCATTCCTCAGGAGGGTATTCAGGATCTGCATCAGGAGTATAGTAATCATCGTGCGTATAATAAAAGATTGAGAGATGCGGATATTCGTCCATATCAATAACTTCTTCACATGAGCTATTTTTTATCGATAATGAAAAGGCATATTCCCAATCACCGCTCTTTCCAACATCTTGATAATGGGCGAAGAGTTCAGCTACGCCCGTATTACCAAGATAATAAAGATAAGCATAGGCAATATCATCAACCTTGTTGAATGGTCCAACCAAGTCAGGATTTTTTTCAATACTTTTTAAGGTCTCTACCTTAGCTCCATCCACCCCAGATTTAACCATAATAGTTTTTCCACCTAGCTTTGGGATGTGACCATTGCAGGTAAAACGAATATAAAATGGTTGATAATAATAGGCCTTGATCTTAATAGTGGCGTTATTATTAGTATAAAAGGAAGGGTTAATAACATTGATAATAATAGTTTGTTCATCAGCACTTCCATTGATCACGACCTCTTCAAGGCGTTCACCACCGCCACCTTTTCCTAAATAGGTATTTTCAGTATGGGAAGAATCAGAATCATTAAGATAGATATTGCCTCTAATCTGACCAGTGGTCTCAAACTCAAGTTTGATGGGGTCGGGGATGCCTTTTGTGGTTTTGAGGACGTAGGTAGCGCCAGACATTGGTAGAAGTTTCAGCTCTTCTCCAATATTCTCAGGGACTGAGGCCTTATTGCTGTTGTCGTGTTTTCCATTGAGTAAAACTTGAATCTGCTGTTCTCCATATACTGACTCGGCATACACATGCCTTAATATCTTGGGAGAGTCTTTCCTGTCCTTCCCCTCAAGGTTATTTATCTTGTAAAATTCAAAACCAAAGTTGTATTTGTAATGAAAATTTTTATCCTCTTTCATAAACTTCCATAAACTGATCTCCTGTATAGCAGCGTCATCCATCTTGTTATTATAGTGATAAACAAAATCTAGATAGGCATCAGCAAGGGACAACGTTTTCTTCTCATTTCTATTGGTTAACCCCTTTAAGATATTGTCTATCAACGTAAGCGCGCCTGTATCTGCAATCGCGGGCATTTGTTGAATTAGGGGTTTAATTGAAGGGGTCTCTTTTAAAAAGAGACGGTGAATAATAGGCTCTTCCCCGTAGTTTGCCTCTAGGTATTTTTGAAATACTATTCCCTTATACCAATGATAATCTTTTTTTTGAGATATATCTTCTATTTCTTCTTTTCTTTTGATAATAGACTCACCCATGTTTAATCCTGTCAGTGTATAAAATTGGTCAGTTCGATCATTATCTATATAAAAGCCTGAGAAAGGGTTATTGTAAAAATTATAATCATTCCATATCTTATCTGCTATCCATTCAGCCGTGGATTCAAATAACCAATTATTATTGTTTTTGATAATAATATCCCAATCTACAAATGATGTATGCTGGATTACATGAAATAATTCATGAGCAGAGCTATATCGTAGGATATCCTGGATCTCAAGATAAGAATAGGCACGACGCTTGCTGTCTCTTATAATCATATCGTTATCTAAAGCAATATTACTAGCTGTCTCGCCTAGGTTTTCCAGATCCTTTAACTCTACAAGTATAGACCTGTTTGGGAGGTTGTATCCTTGTTCATCTAGTTGTTTATAGGCATATTCGAGGAAACTGGCCAGGTCTCGGACGTAATCAGGTGGAGGTGGATTTTCTACAGGACAATCAAGAGATCCACAACCGTCTGATGTTGAACTTCCACACCCATCACCATATTTTTCATTTAAAAGTACTCCCTCTTCCCCTTTTTCCTTGTACTTTATCAGGAAATGGGTAGTCTGATAATTAGTTATCTCCTGCTCCGATACCTGTCCACTGAAAGAACCGTTATGATCCACCTGAGAGGCAATAGTATTTTTTTCTGTATCTACCGAGAAGTTATACGGCATCCATGAATCCATCTCCCAGACTTCAAACTTTAGGTTGGACTCCTTTAGTCCATCCTTAAATCTAGCCTTAGCTAAGATACTTTCAGAATAGGGTATCTTAAGGGTTGCCGGGAACATAAATCTCAAAGACTCAGGACCTATATTTATTGGCGGATGGAGATAGACCTCCTCAATTCCGGGCGGTGGCGGGGATAAAACCTCTCCTATTGTAATCTCTGTGTCAACATCTAGCGCCCCGGCAGGGATGCTTAAAGTTACACCATTAAGACCACTTGTCTGATCTGTTACAGTTATTGTCCCACCTTTTGAGGCAGAGATCATTTTGGCAGCTAACGGTTTAACGGAGGAGACTGTTATCGTATAAGAGAGGGTTTCTGTGTTGACTCCATCAGTTACCTTAACTGTGATCTGGTCATCGCCCGCCTGACTTTCAGAGGGTATCCAGGTTATTTCGCCTCGGATAGTGTCTATCGTAAGCCCCTCAGGAGGTTCTATTAAGGAATAGGTCAGTGATTTTCCAAGGGCAGAGAGGGCTTCTATCCTTTCACGATACTCTTTTCCAGCAAAGGCAGTTGTTAAAGGAGAGGTGATGAAAAATACACAAGAGAGGTCTTCATCATCGCAGTTCTGATCAAGTCCATCCCCACAGGTTTCCATAGCTCCAGGATAACTGTCTGGATCATCATCATAACAATCTATTAAACCACAGTTACCTCCCTCCACAGTAAAACCATCGCCATCATTATCTGTGCATAGACAAGAGGGCTGCCCAAGATATTTTTTGAATATACAAAGGGCATCAGATGGGGTAACACTTCCATCCCCATTTACATCAGCACACTCAGGGCATGTATCCAAACCAAGATAACAACGAAAGGCAATAAGGGCATCCTGCGGGGTAATGTTTCCATCCTCATTAAGATCACCATCACAATCGAAGGAACTGATATCTGTTACATCCGTTTGAGCTTGAAGGACAATGGGTATTAACACAGCTACCAGGACAATAATCACTATTGTAAGTCTGCAAATCGTATTTATTGAGAATACCTTTTTCATAGTCTTTACACCCCTTTATGATGAATGATGAATTAAAAAGATTAAAAATCCAGAAATTAATCCTAACCTTACTGACCTCCCTGATCTTTTAGAATCTGTTCGTCATTCTTTTGTCACCAAGTCTGCGATTCCTCGTAATTTATCCCAAAATTAAGTCTTACATATCAATCTTGGGCATCCTACTTCTTCCGTTCTGACGGCAACTCCTCATAATCATCACCTAAGATCATCTTTAACGATCTCTTTGCTGCATTCCTTATATTCCTATGGACATCTTTATCTCTAAAGGCAGTCTTTAACAGTCCAACAGTAGAGATAGCCTTAAGTTTCCCTAAGGCTTCAGTCGCATTTTGAAGTCTATTACCATTAGCTAACCTGTTTGCCTTTGAATAGGCATAGTTAACAATGGGATCTTCTAGTTTCCATAAGGCTGATTCTAACGTCCTATATGCAAAAATAGAGGCTACGTAAGTATCCTCATCGTCGCTTTTAAGGGCAATAATCTCTCTTTTATAGGCAGTAAAGGCCTCCTCAACTGCCGTAATATCTTTTACCTCCCCCATACACGCGGCAAAACCAAAAAGGATATTTTGCAGACTCTTCGCATACTCATAGTCTCCATATAGTTTAATCATCTGTTTATGCACCTTAATTAAACCTTCAATAGCCAAAGGATCGCCCAATTCCCCCAAGGCAAAGGAGGCGTAGGTCTTAATAAAATAATCCTCTCTTTTTAACATCTCAATTAAAGGTTTGACCGCTCGACAATCTTTTATCATGCCTAAGGCCTTTATAGCAGCAATCTCAACAATAATATTTTCATCATTGAGTAATAGGAGCAGAGGCTCGACTGCCCGTGGGTCTTTAAACCAGCCTAGTATTTTAGCAGCAGCGTTTTGGACAAGGCAATTTTTATCCTTAAGTAGAGGGATTATGGGTTCTACTGCCCGAAGGTCTCCCAACTCAATCAGGGCATTAAGGGTATATATCTTGAGATCAATATTATCATCCTTTAAGGTGGCGATTAAAGGCTCGAAGGCACGAATATTCTTAATTATCCCTAATGCCTGTACTGAATATGCCCGAACGTGTATACTTTTATCATTAATAGCCATAATTAAGGCATCAACTGCCTGCGAATCGCCAAGCTGCCCTAGGGCTATTGCTGCACTTTCTCGAACTATCCAATCTTTAGCCTTTAAGGCCTGAATTAAGGGAAGAACGGCCTTTTTAATCTTTAATTTTCCTAAGGCATAGGCAGCTTTTGTCTGAAGGACTGGATTGCTGTCATCAGTTAAAATTTTTATTATTTGGTCTACTGCAGTCTTGCCTAGCCTTGTTGGCATACTCATAAACAGCTCTCTTATCCTATAAAAGTCTCCCTTTGGATTTATTCCATCTAATAGTAATGGGAGCGCCTCCATGCCCATATTTTTGAACACCTCTTCTATTATTGCCTCCCGCTTTTTAACCATGGTTTCTTTATTAATAACAAGATATTTAATAGCAATCTTGTCCTGAGCTCGCTCATTTGGAAATGGAAAATCTAAAAGTCGCAAGGCACCTTCGAATTGTCCAAGTTCTCGGGCTACCTCAGCCTTTGTTAATCGATCTTCAGGGTCTTTATTAGATAGCAGATCATAAAGAGATTCGAGATTTTTTACTGCCTGTCCTGAGAGGTTAATTGCTTTAGTATCTTTATTATTTCTACGTTCATCATTAGAGGCCCACCATGCCCTGATTCGGATATATTTTTCCTTAGCAAGATCCTTTGGCGGGTGATCTAATAAACTATAATAATCATCCTTAGAGGGGATAATGTAACTTTTTATCGTCTCATTCGAGAGTTCTTCATTATCTATTACCTGTGCCTCATCTAACCAAAAAAAAGAGGAGCATCCTGGGCATCCTACTAATCTGAGAAGACCTGGCAACATAGCTGCTTCTACCTTGCCATCGGTCCAAAACTGCGCTCCAAAGGTATTTCCTGAAATTGCGGATCCTTCTATAATAAGTTGACCACAGTGAGGGCACCTTTTTATAATATTAGGTCCAGGTAGGTAGGCGTAAGTGTATATTGGACTGAACATTAAAAGAACAAAAAAAATGATAAGAGCTCGTTTAGCCATTACAACTCTCCTTTTCTAATTAACTCCTGCCAATCCTCATAATTTCCGTCCAAAGATATATTACATATAACTCTAAGATTTTCAACTACTTTTTCCCTTATCCAGGGATTATTATCTTTTAAAGAGTTAATCAGCGGCTCGATTGTCTGTTTATCTTTTATTCGTATCCTCTTCAAATTTCATGGTAACTAAATTAAGTTAGAATTTAACCAGGTTTTGTTTTTAGCCCTGAACATTATTACCTTACTTTTTGAAGAGGATACCAATTTTACGGGAATCTGTGCTAAGAAAATTTACAAAAAGCCTACTAAACAACTCACTCCAGCAAAATTCTTGTCTTCTCTTGCCCTAGAGAATAGAGTATTTATTTTGGAAAGATGTCTAGTACTCCAAGTTAGGTTTTTCCAAGTGATTTTGTTAGTTAAAACCAGAGTGTTAAGACACAAAGGCACTGTGACACAAAGTTTTTAAGTTTTTTTTATTTTTTTCCTTTGTGCCTCTGCTACTTTGTGCCTAAACAGCTAGTTACAAAACTAACCTGCATTACCTCAAAAAAACCTAACTTGGAGTAGTATAATTGGTCAGGAGTATTCTTCAAGATTGTCTTTCTCCTCTTTAAGGGCAATTGCCTCTTTACTAAGAGTATTTCTAACAACTATCCCGAGACTCCAGAATATATCGTCCATAAGAGCCTTTTCTCTTCCTTCAAGTATTTTAATCTGATTAAAGACATCTCTCCACTCGTAGGCATCACATTTAACCTCAAGATTGTATTCTTCTATATGAGGAATAATCTCTTTTTCAAAATTCTCGAAGGACATCTTATGCTTTTTTTTGAAAAAATTATCTAAGCCTCTATATCTAGTTAATCTCCTTTGATAATCGTTATAAACATAGTACATCCGCTCATTTTCAGCCAACTCACCTAACTGACCACTAAACATATCTTCCATTATTCTATCTTCCTCCTCGTCTTTAGCTCACCTTGTATTTTAAAAACTTCTGTGTTGTATATATCCTTTAAGGGATAGGAACAAAATAACCCAAATTATATCTTCAAACTTAGGTCCGATATAAAAAGCATTTAAAAATATTTTTAGACAAGATTTTCAGGATAAAAAACAAATAATTTAAGAAGATGTATTAATTTAATAGTTAATCTTTTTCCTGTTAATCCTGTTATCCTGTCTAAATTTTTTATTTTTTTATTTTAGGTTAATTTATTAAATTTTTATCTCTAAACGGGTAATTTTGAGACTTTTTCTTGTGTTAATTTCGCATTAAAACTTTTAAAGCGCCATCCAAGTTTCATTTTTATTTACTATTCCAAAGCTCATAAGCGTTTCTTTTATAAGATCATCCTCCTTTTTTTCAAGTATCTTAATCTCATTAACAGCAGCTCTCCATTCTTGGGTATCAGATTCAACCTCAAAATCATTTTTTTCTATTTCCGCAATAATCTCTTTTTCAAATTCCTCAAAGTCCATTTTATATTTTTTTTTGAAAGAATCATCTAGGTTTTTATATCTGGTTAATTTCCTTTGATAATCTTTACGAAGATAGTACTTACGTTCATTTTCAACTAATCCAATGAATTGTTTGTTAAAAAAATCGTCCATTTTTTCTCCTTTCTTTAGTTTTTTAGCTACTAGACATCTTTCCAAAATAAATATCGTATTCTCCTTTTCTGTCATTAATAATCGCATCACCTATCCGCCTCGATAATATACTTATTAAATTTAATTTATCTTCTGTAAATAGCCCACTTATTAATCTATTCTCAAGATAAATACAACCAATCATCTTTTCTTCAATAATAATAGGCACACACATAACACTTTGCAATCCGTACTTAACCACACTCAGGTTCTCTCTCAACGCCCTATCTGCCTCAGCATCTGTGACTAATAAGGCCTGCCTGGTCTCTGCAACCTTTTTAATGATACTCCTACTTATCTCAAACTCTTCTGTCCTGTGTTGAGCCTTATTAAGGTTATAGCTAATTTTTACCTCTAAGCCCTTTTCCTTCCCGCCTTCTTCAGGATATAAGAGCAATGCCCCTCGTTCTGCCCCACCAATCTCAATTATGGTATCCATAGTCTTTTCCAGGATATCGTCCAGATTAATAAGTTCATCAAGCTCCTCATCCAGGGCTAAAAATGAGGACATCTGGAGACTTCTCTCTAGCTTCCTTTGAATTGTCCATTCATTTTCTTTTCCTTTTACTAATTTAGGATCTATTGACATTAAAAGGATGTTAGCCCTTTTAAGATCAATTTCTGCCCCACATTCAGTAAAGAGATCCCTTGCCTCCACGAGATAATCTTTATAATGATCTATAGTTTCTCTGTCATCAGGCTTATCCTCAAGGAGAAAAGATGCCTCTTCAAGGAGGATATAGCCAAGTCTGTATTTGTCCTGGGTATTCTCCCGTAACCATTTTATTCCCTGTTCCCAGATTTCTTTTGCCTGCTCCTTTCTACCTGCAAGCCAATTGTATGTCCCATTAACCTGATAGGCCCAGCCAAGGAAGTACCTGTATTTTTTCCCCCAACCAAGGGACTTTTTACTGAACCACTTTGCCCTCTCAAGGTATCTATCTCTTAGCTCGTTTGACAAATCGGGGGTATTAGTAATAGTGCTAGTATATATTTGAGCGCCTATAGGAAATATCTCCAAATTCCAAAAACATCGATTAAAATGGGTTGAAAATAGTTTTGCAGCTTCTTCTATTATCTTTATGGCTTTGTTATACTCTCTTTTAATTAAGTAGACAAAGGCCAAAACCTCTCTTGACCAAACAAAATTTGCTGTGTCATTTGTCCGTCTCGCTAACTCAACACTCAATTTAGACTCATTTATGACCTCATCATCAATAGTACCTATAAAACAGTATAGTCTAACCTTCCACCCATATGCCCATCCCAAATATTGCAGCGAATTGACCTGTTTCATTAAGTTGATAAATTCAGTTACTGATTGATCAGCTACCTTAAATTCTCCAGCAAGAATATTACTGTTTATATAAAAGGCATACGCTACACTTAATCCGAAATAATCCCCTATGCTTTTAAGGATTTCGATTCCCTTATAACCATAATCTATGGCCTCCTTAATTTCATTATTGGCATAAAAAGTACAACAGCCATAAGCGTAGGAGACACCTTCTAAGAACTTATTATTAATCTTTTTTGAGAGATTCAATCCGTTAGCTAAATCTCTAATTGCCCTTGAAAACCACGGTAATTTTATCCATACAGGCCCTCCTGTATTATAAATATAAGCCATCTCGTAACTAGGGCCTATCTTTTCCGCCAGATTAAGCATCCTTAGATAAATATAAAAACACTTCTTCATATCCATAAAATAATATATATGACCGAGCGTAATCAAAAGTTTTACAATAAGTGTTTGAAGTGGGTCATCACTATATTCCTTCTTAACAAAATACCTGGGGAATAAGGTATGAAGGGTTTGAACAACAAGCTCTCTCGAGGTCTTTAAGATGACCTGAAATTTACCTTCTGGCATCTTGACTCCCAGGGAATAAAGACACCTTTCCATAACATAAATACTGTCTTCCAGTTTACCTGCAACCCAGAAGGTCAGACCGATCTTATAATACAGCTCTGCCATCTTAAATTTATCTTTTTTTGGGATTAAGTCCTTACAATTGTCTAATACCTTTATGGCCTCAAGGAAGTTTCCTGCTAATCGATAGACGTCTCCCAGGTCTTCTAATACCTCAAGATATTCAGGGGTTGAGGTCATCTGCTTTTTCTCAAGGAGCGCCTTTACCTTTAGATAGAAATCTATCGCCTCTTGATTTGCATACCTTGCCTTGGCCGTTTTCCCTGCTAGTATTCCATACTTCAGCGACTTCTCTTCATCCCTTCCCTCCAGATAATGATTAGCCAATTCAAATATAATCTTATCTATCTCCTTGCTATCCTTGTACATCTCCTCTAATGCCTGCCCTAACCTTAGATGTAGGGTACTCTTCTCCTCCTCACTTATCTTTTGGTAAAAGGCCTCCCTGATTCGATCATGGATAAAAAACAATTCCCCTCGGAGATTGTCTCTTTCTAATAGCTGCATCTCCATTGCCTCATCTACCAACTGGATCAACTCCTCCATATTTATCTGGGTAATTGTCTGCAAAAATTCAATCTTGAACCTCTTCCCTATTACGGCTGCTGTTGAAAGGATATTCATCGTATCTTTACCAAGGGAGTCTATCCTTTTCAATAAGACTTCAATGATTGTGGCTGGAATGGATATTGATTCCAAATTTTTTTGGTCTGTTCCCCAATGATCATTTTTATACCTTATCCCTTCCTCATTTACAATCTGCCGCAAGATTTCTATGGTAAAGAACGGATTTCCCATACTCTTTTTATAGATATAGTTACTTAATTCACGCGTTCTCTCCGTACGTTCTAATAAAAGATTGCCTATAAAATTGTTTGTTTCCGAAGGGGTAAAATTATTCATCTGAATCTCTGCCAGTGGCAGCCTATTCTTCTTAGCATCTCCAATTATCTTGCTTAATCGGCGCCCTTCTCCCAGCTCGTTATCCCGGTATGTCCCTAAAATAAAAAGAGGATAGGAGGTTATATCTCTAATAAGTTCATTTAAGATGGTTAATGTCCCCTCATCTGCCCAATGGAGGTCATCAATAAAAAGGATTACAGGCCTTTCTTTCTCCCCAAGGCTCTTGAAAAATCTGGCACAGACTATCAAAAAACGTCGGTTTTCTTTTTCTGGACTATCCAGAGCAACAATAGATGAAACCTCCCCCAACATCTCTTGCAGTAATGGATTCAGTCGATAAAGGATATCTCCTAATTCTCCAACTCCTTCCCTGACTCTTTTTTTTACCTTGTTTTGTTCGCATAGGTCTACAAGTCTTGGTATGAAAAATAACACACTAATTAAAAGGCATTTTTGCTAAATAAAAAGGCATTATGAAAATTCATGACTTGTATCCAAGGCAAGTCATGTGTATTACCCTCGGCCAACATAAAAGGGCTTTTATGAGCATTTTTAGCTCCAGATAAGAATGGAACAAAATTTCTAGTATTAGCCATAGCTTGAAATAAATGCTGAGTACATTCTTTG
>JAZDLJ010000075.1:0-8143 GCA_043802115.1 bacterium
TTTCACACAGAGCCGCAGAGATCACAGAGAATAATGCTTACTGTTTGATTTTTTTCTTTTATTCTTACTCTGTGGCTTTGTGTCTCTGTGTGAGATTATAAAAAAAGTGTAAACTACTTTTGAGCTTAAATGAAGGATGCCGATTTTTTTGAGGTAATGCAGGTTAGTTTTGTAATCAGCTGTTTAGGCACAAAGTAGCAAAGGCACTTGGAAAAACCAAAGTTCCGTTCCCACGCCAGAAAAACGTGGGAACGAGTAATACCTAATTGTAAGGAAAAATTTTAACTATTTCTTATCATCATCTACAACCTCAAAATCTGCATCTACCACATTATCATCCTTTGGACCTTCATTAGAAGTATTCTGTCCCCCATCAGCTCCTGGTTGAGCTTGAGCACCTCCCTGTTGTTGAGCAGATGCTTGTTTATAAGCCGCCTCTGCTAATTTATGGGAAGCTGTTGTTAACTCTTCGGATGCCTTCTTTATTGTCTCTGCATCACTTCCCTCCATTGTCTTTTTTAGTTTATCCATTGCCTCATTTATCTTCTTCTTAGTCTCTTCATCAACTTTATCTCCAAATTCCTTAAGCGATTTTTCCGTACCATAAAGGACAGCATCTGCTTGATTTCGTGCCTCTATTGCCTCTTTCTTCTTCTTATCTTCTGCTGCATGAGACTCTGCCTCTTTAACCATCTTCTTTATCTCTTCCTCACTTAATCCGCTTGAGGCTGTTATCTGAATCTTCTGCTCCTTCTGGGTTGCCATATCTTTAGCCGAGACATTCACTATGCCATTTGCATCTATATCAAAGGTTACCTCTATCTGAGGCATACCTCTTGGTGCTGATGGTATCCCAACTAAATCAAACCTTCCCAGGGATTTATTATCAACGGCCATTTCTCTTTCCCCTTGGAGAACGTTTATAGTTACGGCTGTCTGGTTATCTGCGGCTGTTGAGAATGTTTGGCTCTTTCGGGTAGGAATAGTTGTATTTCTCTCTATTAACTTAGTAGATACTCCTCCTAATGTCTCTATCCCCAGAGACAAAGGGGTTACATCAAGGAGTAAAACATCCTTTACCTCTCCCTTTAATACCCCTCCCTGTATTCCTGCCCCTACTGCAACTACCTCATCTGGATTTACTCCTTTATGAGGATCTCTTTCAAAAAACTTTTTAACAGCCTCTTGGACCATCGGCATTCTGGTCTGACCACCTACTAAGATTACATCATCTATCTGAGATACTTTTAATCCCGCATCTGCTAACGCCTTTCGACATGGCTCAATTGAATTATCTACAAGATCCCCTACTAATTGTTCTAATTTTGACCTGGATAATTTTAGATTTAAATGTTTTGGTCCACTTGCATCTGCAGTTATAAAAGGTAAATTTATATCAGTCTCCATTGCTGTTGATAACTCACACTTCGCCTTCTCTGCCGCCTCTTTTAGACGCTGCAGGGCCATCTTATCTTTCCTTAAATCAATACCCTGCTCTCTCTTAAATTCATCCGCTAACCAATTGATAATTCGTTGGTCAAAATCATCTCCTCCAAGGAAAGTATCCCCATTGGTAGATTTTACCTCAAATACCCCATCTCCTAATTCTAAGATGGAGATGTCAAATGTCCCTCCACCTAGATCATAGACAGCTATCTTTTCGTCTTTCTTTTTATCTAAACCATAGGCCAAAGCAGCAGCTGTCGGTTCGTTAATTATTCTTAAAACATTTAGTCCGGCTATTGCCCCTGCATCTTTAGTTGCCTTACGCTGATCATCATTGAAATAGGCTGGGACTGTAATTACCGCCTCTGTTACCTTCTCACCTAGATAATCCTCTGCTGTCTGCTTCATCTTTTGCAAGACCATAGCCGAGACCTCTGGTGGACTATAATCCTTTCCTCTAATCACTACCCGGCAATCACCATTCCTGGCCTCTACTATTTTATATGGACTGATAGTTATAGCTTTCTTTACCTCTGGAGTATTATATCTACGTCCAATCAATCTCTTTACAGAAAAGACAGTATTCTCTGGGTTTGTCACCGCCTGTCTCTTAGCTATCTGTCCAACCAAACGCTCTCCACCTTCAGTAATAGCTACCACTGATGGTGTAGTCCTTGCTCCCTCAGAATTTGCGATTACCTTCGGATCTCCTCCTTCCATTATAGCTACACATGAATTAGTTGTACCTAAATCTATACCTATTACCTTTCCCATTTTTTGTTTTCCTCCTTTTTTTTTGAATGATGAAATCAGAATTATTATTTTTTAGCAACGGCAACCATTGATGCCCTAATTACCCGGTCATTCAAGACATAACCTTTCTGTAATTCCTGGACAACAATATTCTCTTGATGTTCTTTAGACTCCACCTGCATAATCGCCTCGTGTTTATTTGGATCAAACTTCTCGCCACAAGATTTTATGCATTCAACACCTTCCTTTTTTAAGACATCTACAAATTGTGTTAAAACCAGGTCAAGGCCGTTTAATAGCGCTTGGTAATTTTCACTTTTTTGAGCTGCTTCTTTTGCCCTTTCAAGGTTATCTACAACTGGTAAGAGATTACAGACAAGTTTTTCCTGGGCATAGCGTGAAAAATCTTCTTTCTCCTTAACCATCCTTTTTTTGTAATTCTCAAATTCCGCTTGTAACCTAACAAGACGATCGTATACTTCCTTAACCTCATTATTTTTCTTATCTAACTGGCTCTCAAGTAACTTAAGTTGTTCATTAAACGATTCACTCTTTTTCTCTTCTTGCCCTAATTTATCCTCCCCAATCCCATATTCTTGATTGCTCACCTTAACATCATCTCCCCTTAAAGTACTTTTTTCTTCTTTTTTTGACTGTGCTTGACCTGCAAAATCCTCTTCTGTCATATCAGCAATCTCTTCTTCAGGAGTTTCTAACACCTCCTTTTTCTTTCTGTTTAACTTCAAAAAATATCACCCTCCCCTCTTTAAAATGATGAAGTCATAATGATCCTCTCTGTCAACACTTTGGCTGTACAATCAACTATAGTTAACAGTTTAGAATAAGCCATCCGTTTAGGTCCAATTATTCCAACAGTCCCCAGACTATTACTATCATTTTTATAAGTAGAAATAATCATACTACAATCCTGCATCTCTTCTAATTCATTTTCTTGTCCTATAATTACATGCAGACCTTCTTCTTGTATACATTTATCTAATAAGGCACATATTTTGCTTTTTTTTTCAAAAGCAGCGAATATCTTTTTCATCTTTTTAATATCAACAACAAATTCAGGCTGAGAGAATAAATTCTCTTTTCCTTCTATATATATTTGTGTTTCTTTATCTTCCTCAAGAAGTTGCCTACTTAATTCAAATATCTTCTTTAGCAATTGATCATAGAGGTTCTTTTCCTCTTCCATAAGTTCAAAAATTTTTTTCCTTATAGCTTCAAGAGATAATCCATAAAATTTATGATTGATAAAAGTTGACATCCTGGTTAGAGCTCTCTGAGAAACAGGCTCCTCAACAATAACTATCTTATTTTGAATAATCCCTGATTGGGAAACAAAGACAATCAAAACTTGATTATTATTTAATTCTATAAAATTAATATGTTTAAGAATAATATCTTTTAACTTAGGGGCGGACACAAAACTTATACAATGAGAAAGAGAAGATAACATCCTTGAAGCTTCTTTCATTAAATTTGGGACAGCTTCATTTTGAGAGTCACAGGAGAAACGCTTTACAAATTTTTTTATCTCAACCTTGCTAACTTTATACGAGTCATGAAGTTTATTTACATAGAGTCTAAATCCATAATCCGTGGGCACTCTCCCCGCTGAGGTATGAGGATGTTGCAAAAAGCCATAATCTTCTAGATCTGCCATAATATTTCGGATAGTAGCCGAGCTTAAACCAAAATTATAATTCTTAACCACTGCCCTTGATCCTATTGGCTCTCCAGAACTTATATAACTTTTTATTATCGCAAACAATACTGATCGGTAACGTTCGTTCAAATCATCAGTCATAACAGCAACTCATTAATTTAAGACGTTAACTAAATAAAATTAGCGCTCTCTTATTGAGAGTGCTAACAACCAAAATAAAATACCAAGTGTAGTTAAATTTGTCAAGGGGGAAAATAATTTTAGACTACAAACTGCAAAAAAAGTTTTTCAGATAATAAACGCCTCCGCCACTTCATTAGCAAAAAAAAGCCCTTTTGAAGAGAGCCTCATATACCTTTTAGTCAAATTTATAAGTTTATCGTCTGAAAGTTTAGTAATAACTTTATCGTAATGTTCCTCAATCTTAATACCAAACCGTTTTGTAAAATTCTCTAGACTAATCCCCTTAATTAGCCGAAGAGAAAGCATTATAGTTTCTCCCATCTTCTTTTCTTTCGATAATCTTTCCTCAAAGACCCTCACATTTTTATTGAATTTAACTAAATTTATATAGGAAGTAATATCCTTTTCATTGCCATATCGAACATCATCAAGATAAGAAAAAGCACCAGCGCCTAGACCTATATAAGGTAAATTATGCCAATAAACAAGATTATGTTGAGACTCTTTAAAATTTTTGGCAAAATTTGAAATTTCATAATGTCTATAATTTGCTGATTTTAATATTTTTATAACTTTTTTATACATCCTGAGTTGAGCCTCCTCATCTGGGATAGCCAGTTCTTTTCGTTCAATTTGATTATATAGCTTACTACCTTTTTCAAGAGTTAGATTATAAGTAGAAATATGTTCAGGTTCAAGGGAAACAGCAGTAAGAACATCTTTTTCCCAATGAGAAAGGGATTGTTGAGGCAGGCCAAAAATCATATCCATATTAATATTATCAAAGCAACAATCTCGAGCAAGCCAATACGCCTTTAAACTATCTTTTGAATTATGTATCCTACCTATAGCCCGCAATATTTCATCATTAAAAGATTGGATACCTAAACTTAATCTATTAATACCTATTTTTTTATAGTTTAGAAGTTTTTTTTTAGTTACCGTTCCTGGATTTACCTCTAGTGTAATCTCTACATCTTGATCAAAACAGGTAACCTTTTGACACTGGTCCAAAATCTTCTCTATATATCCGGGACTTATACAAGAAGGAGTTCCTCCACCAATATAGATTGATCCTATCTTATTTAGTATCTGTTCTTTGTCCTTAGTTTTTGGTTCTTCGTTCTCCTTCCGATCTCTTTCAGATATAAGGGCTTTATTTGAAAATAATTCTTCATAAAGTTTTAGTTCAGCACATATTGAGAAAATATAAGAAAAAACTGAAGATTTATATTTATGGTAACTAAAAGAATTAAAATCACAATAATAGCAACGAGCTAAACAAAAAGGTATATGGATATAAATAGAAAAATTGGCCATCCCTTGCATATGCGAATTACATATATAACTTAATCTGGTTTCTAAGCGTTGGTTCTAATTTATTTAATATATCTATTCTAAATTCAGGAGGCCAATTTTTCACAATCTCAGCCACTTTTTGTTTTGGCTCTATCTGAGAGAATACAGGGAGTAACTCGTTAATATTCCAACAGACTAATATATTAGCTGCCTTAGAAACGTTAATAGAACTTAAAATTTCGATCTGTTCCCTAAGCTTACAACCGAGGATTAATTGAGCAGCGCCAGAATCTGACATATTCTCTATAATCTTACCCTGTTCTTCAAGCTGCCATAAGCCAATTGTAGATATCTGTTTATAACCATCTAATCTCTCCAATATCTTAGCTGCCAACTGAGGATCACTATCTTTTAATATCCTGGCCTGTTTTTCACTATCCATTAGTTTTGTAATTTCAATAAAATTAACAGGCTCCATCTGTTCCAGGATGGCCTTAGTAATATTAAAGCTATAATCTTCCAACACTAACTGGGCCTTAATTGGATCAATTAGCTGTAAATAATGAGCTTGCTTATCTATTGGATATTTTCTTATAAGATTTGATATAGTTACCACATCAAGATTAGGTAAAACAGCTATCTGTTTTTCATTAGGAAGAGAAGTAAAAATACTTGTCCCCCTAAATTCTGAGATTACACTTAACAAATTAGCTACATTAGATATCGAAAGATTGATAATAATCTTTTCAATCTGGTCATCCTTCAGCTTATCAATGATATTTGATACCTTCATAGTATCCATTCTATTTAATATCTCTATTTGTTCTTTAGGATTCAACATCTCAAATAGTTCGGCAAACTTTGAGGAATGAAGTTTCTCAAATAAAGAGATAACTTTATCTTGAGGCCAACCTGCAATCATCTTTTTAATTATCTCCACATTTAAGACAGAAACAAGTTCTATTTGATCACGCAATTCCATACTATTTAGGATATCTTCCTGCACCTTTAGCGTCCACTGTGAAAAGATCTTCCCCGACACTGCAATATCTATACTTAATAGAAAAAAATTTCTCTCTTGTGAAGACATTTGGCTCAGAATGACTACAGATTGCGATGTATCCATATTCTGAATCAACGTCCTTTGCATCCGCTGATTTAAATTACTTAAAATTGTTACAGCATAATCAGAAGAGACATAAGAAAGCATATTAGCTACATTTTGATAACCCACCCACTGACATAACTCTTGTTGCTTCTTTTCATTCAACAAAATAATTACCTTTATAGCCCTCGACGGTCGTATTGAAGAAAGGAGCGCAGTAGCGTCCATTAGCTTCATTGATTCTAACAACTTAGCTAATTTAACATCACTCATAAAGAACAATCTAAAAGCTGATATCATAAAACTTCTCCTTTAAATTTTTTATGACCTTGTTCTCCAACGTTTATTAATCCACATCCATTGAGTAGGATATTGCCTTATATAGTCTTCAATAACCTTACTCCACCGCTGAGTATTTATTTTAATATCATTTTGGACATCTCCACTTGTAATTAATTCAAACGGTTCTAAAATTTTGATTACATGGCTATTATCCTTACATCGTAAGGCAAAAATCGGAACAATTGGGGAATTCGTTCGCATAGAGAGGACAGTTGGGCCAGTAGCAGTTGAGGCAGGATATCCAAAAAAATCCACATAGATACCATTTCTTGGCTTATCCTCATCAGCAACTATAAGTAACAATTCATTATTCTTTAGACACCGTAAACTCTTTTGAATGCAAGCCTTTCTTGGTTTTGGTGAAATAGGATACTGGCCAATTTTATTCATATAACCCCTTATTAATTCAGTTAACTTAACATCTGATTGCTCTGTAATAATTACATTAAATTTATAGCCCATCTCATTCAATTTATTGCCAATAAGGCTAAAGTTTCCAAAATGGGCACTCAAAAGAATAACCCCTCTTCCTTTTTTTAAGGACTGATCAAGAAAATCCCTTCCCTCAACCCTTATCTTCTGATTAAGTAAGTAGCTACAGTTAACAGATTTAAAACCTTCTAAAAAACCTTTTACAATATTTTTACTTGCTTCACAAGTAATTTCACCAATTTCTTTTTCAGACATACTCCTTCCAAATGCCTTTTTCAAATTTTCTAAAGCTACCTCTCGATAATTTTTAGCTAATAAAAAAAATAAAAAGCCAAAAAAGTCACCTCCTACATATATAAAGGGAAGAGGTATTACTATTAAATAGAATACAAGTACTCTTAATAAATTCCTCCCCAGCCAATGCCTAAATCTTTTTACTAAATTATTCTTCCAAAGTAATATATAAAAATTCACGCTCTTGACCCATTAAATTTCTTACCCTGTGGATAAACATTAAGTTATTAAATAGTTACAAATCAAATTCAATTATTTTTCCTTTAATTTTACCTAACTGATTGTAATATAAACCAGAACATCACCAATCAGCATTTAATACATTTATCAAAAATAAACTAAATTACATACACTTACGCTCTGCTTTTAGGAGTTATTAACAAGTTATCCACAACCTTAATTTGTGACCAAAATAAAAAAATCTGATAAATCCATTAGACATCTTTCCAAAATAATCTTGCAGGGTGGGCGAGAAGAGAAAAATCTTTGCTTCGTTCGTTGGAGTAGTCTTTTTGAATTTTCTAAGCTTGCTTCCCTAAATTACCTAACTCGCTTCGCTCAAACAGAGGCAATTTTACGGGAAGCTGCGCTAAGAAAATTTACAAAAAGCC
>JAZDLJ010000076.1:0-2280 GCA_043802115.1 bacterium
TTTCACACAGAGCCGCAGAGATCACAGAGAATAATGCTTACTGTTTGATTTTTTTCTTTTATTCTTACTCTGTGGCTTTGTGTCTCTGTGTGAGATTATAAAAAAAGTGTAAACTACTTTTGAGCTTAAATGAAGGATGCCCTGTGGTTATAAGTTTTACTACAGAACTATACTTCATTTATTAGTGAAACACTGCTTTATGCGACAACATAACCAGGAGATATAAAGATGAGGTTAACAATTGGATATTAACAAGCTAATAAATTTATTAGAACCTTTAATTAAAAATCCATCAGAAGGACTCCCAGAGGAGATATTTCTTTTAGTGAGCAGGATTACTCCGCTTATTAATGTAGATTTACTGATAAAAAATGACCAGGATTATACACTTTTGACATGGAGAGATGATGGTTTATACCCGCCTGGTTGGCATATCCCAGGGGGTATCGTAAGATATAAGGAGACGATGTCCGAAAGGATTAATGCTGTTGCAGCGAACGAACTTGGGGCTCGTGTGATGTCCAAGAAAGATCCTTTGGCAATAAATGAATTAATCCATCCTTCAAGACGAGTTCGCGGTCATTTTATTTCCTTATTATATGAATGTACCTTAATTAGTTGCCCTGATGAAAATCTTAGATATAAGGAAGGTCCCCCGCAAAAAGGAGAATGGGCATGGCATAACAAATGTCCAAATGACCTCCTTTCTATTCACGAGATCTATCGAAAATTTATATGATCGAAAATTTTAGTAACTATACTGCGAACGGGCATAATCTGAGCTTTTTATTTTTTTACCACAAAGGGCAGAAAGAACACAAAGAAAAAAAAGTAGTTCTTCGTGTTCTTTCTGCCCTTTGTGGTTTAAATATTTTTTATAAATTTATCGGCCTTAAAATCGCAATTTATGACCGTGCAAAGTATAAGTATGTTTATTTTAAATAGGAAGGCTGCGATATAAAATGCAAGATACCCGCTGAAGGGGATGTAGAATGGATAAGATAAAGACGGTTATTTTATGTGGTGGACAAGGGACACGGATTCGTGATGTCTCTGAAGTTTTACCTAAACCAATGCTTCCTATAGGTGGTATGCCAATCCTTTGGCATATCATGAAGATATATTCTCATTACGAGGTAACTGATTTTGTCCTCTGTCTAGGCTATAAGAGTTGGATTATTAAAGAGTTCTTTCTAAATTATCAGGCCAAAATTAGTGATATTGAGCTAACATTAGGAGATAATAAATTATGTCATTTTTATTCTCCCCATGATGAGGATAAATGGAGGATTATCCTTGCGGAGACAGGTGAGATTGCTCAGACTGGCGCTCGCATCTGGAACATTCGTCAGTATCTGAAAGATTGTGATCTTTTTTGTATGACATATGGTGATGGTGTGGCTGATATTAATATAAGAGCAGTGATTAAAATGCATAAAAAATCAGGATTGTTAGGGACAATTACTGGTGTGCATCCAGCAGGCAGATTCGGTGAAATGGAGGCTGAAGATAACATAATTTATCAGTTTGCTGAAAAACCTAATGTCTCCACCGGTATGATTAATGGTGGATTTATGGTGTTTAATCGAGAGGTTCTTGATAAATATTTTCGTAAGGGTGAAACTTTAGCCCTGGAAGGTGAGGTTTTAAATAAGATGGTCAAAGATAGGCAGCTTGGTGTATACCATCATAAAGGTTTTTGGCAATGTGTAGATACTCCTCGTGAATTTAGTTACCTTAATGACCTTTGGAAGAAAGGAAAGGCGACATGGAAGGTCTGGAAATGAAAGAGGTAGAAAAAAGACTGCATGAAACATGTTAATTCTCGCTCGCTAGTTATTCCCTACGCTTTAATTAAACAACGAATACCTCACAATACACCAAAAAGCAATAATCCCATCTTTCCAATTTATTTTTTTTCCTTCTGCATAACTTCTCCCACTATAGGAAATACCAATCTCATAAACCTGACATTTCTTTTTAGCAATCTTAGCTGTAATCTCTGGCTCTATTCCAAACCCATTCTGCTCGATTGTTATACCCTTAATAATCTCAGTCTTAAACATCTTGTAACCTGTCTCCATATCAGTCAAATTTAGGTTGCTAAACATATCAGAAAACAGGGTTAATATCTTATTTCCAAGGTAATGCCAAAAGTAAAGTACTCTGTGTGGTTTATCCCCCATAAATCTTGAGCCATATACTACTTCAGCCCTCCCTTCGATTATTGGATTTATAAGATTTACATATTCATTTGGATTATACTCAAGATCTGCATCC
>JAZDLJ010000079.1:0-6285 GCA_043802115.1 bacterium
CTATCTTTTTAATAAAAAAAGTAACCAGATTGGGCTTCTTTTTTAGAAGAATTAGCACGATAACTATAAAAAGATAAAGGAATAAAGAAATTATACCTATTTTTTTTAATGTATAGCTATTAATATATTTGCCTTCTGTAGGAAGTGGAAGAAAAAAAAGAACTAAAAGTAAAAACAAAAGGATAGTAAAACCATCAAACAAGCGTTCAAGTATAATTGTAGCAAAAGAGGCGCTTTTACTTATATTTTCTTTAGTTCCAATAAAGTAAGCCCTAATAAATTCTCCTACCCTGAGTGGAAAAAGATTATTAGCCATGAAACCCACTACAGTCGCTGAGAATAGGCTCCTAAACCTGATCTCTTTTATCGATGACATCAGATATTTCCATCTTAATGCCCTAACCATATAACTAATTACCTGCAAAATGAGGAGGGGCAATAAATAGATATATTCCACCTCCTTAAATGCCAGCCACAATTTATGATAATCTACTTTAAATAAAAAAAGGAAAAGAAAAAAGGCGCTTATGATAATGCCTATTAGAGCTGGTGGGACTTTCTGATTTAATATAGCCTTAAATTGCTTCCGATTCATTCATCTCCTTATCTTACAATCAATCCATTCATTATTATCCTTTTAACCGTTCTCTTAACCATCCCAGTGTCCTATTCAATCCCTCATCTACCCCAACTTTAGCCTCCCATTTCAATACCTCCCTGGCTCTGGTTATGTCTGGTCTTCTCCTTTTAGGATCATCTTCGGGCAAGGTCTTAAACACTATACTGCTTTTACTACCTGATACTGATAATATCTTTTTTGCAAATTCTAGGATAGTAACCTCTTCAGGATTTCCTAAATTAACAGGCTCTGAATAATTTGAATGGAGTAATCTAAAGATACCTTCAACAAGATCAGATATGTAACAAAAGCTTCTTGTCTGTCCTCCGTCTCCAAAAACTGTCAAGTCATCCCCTTTAACAGCCTGCACCATGAGGGTTGGGACAACGCGTCCATCATCAAACCTCATCCTTGGACCATACGTATTAAAAATTCTCACGATCCTTGTATCAATATTATGATAGCGATGATAAGCCATTGTAATAGATTCTGCAAATCTTTTAGCTTCATCGTAAACACTTCGTACTCCGATAGGGTTAACGTTACCCCAGTAGGTTTCTCTTTGGGGGTGTTCCAAAGGATCACCATAAACTTCCGAAGTAGAAGCTAATAATACCCTGGCTTTTTTTTTCCTTTGCCAGACCTAAAATATTATGAGTCCCTAAGGCTCCTACTTTTAAAGTAGGTATGGGATATTTTAGATAATCAATGGGACTGGCTGGACTAGCAAAGTGAAGAATAAAATCTATTGACTCTTCTATTTCAATGCGCCCACTTATATTGTGGTTTATGAATCTAAACTGTTCACTTTTTATGTGGGAAATATTATCCAGACAGCCAGTAATTAAATTATCAACACAGATTACTTTATACTCTTTAGCTATAAAGTAATCACAAAGATGCGACCCTATAAACCCTGCTCCACCTGTTATTACAACTGTTGGCATACTATTAAACTCCCCCTTTAAATTCTGGTTTCATCATTTATCTTGTTGTTTCTTCCCAAGCTATAGTATTTAAACCCCAACCTCTTCTTCCTTTCAGGATTATATAGGTTTCTTCCATCAAAGATAATAGGTGTTTTCATAGAATCTCTAATCTTCTCTAAATTTAACAATTTAAATTCACGCCACTCTGTAAGGACTAGGATAGCATCTGTTTTTGAAGCAGCCTCATACGAACTTTTACAATAATCCAGATCAGGGAGGATCAATTTGGCATTATCATTAGCTACAGGATCATATGCCTTTATTTTAGCTCCGCATTCTAGTAACTTTTGGATAATCTCTATAGATTTGGCCTCTCTCATATCATCTGTATTTGGTTTAAAGGCCAGTCCCAAAACCCCTAACACCTTTCCTTTTAAGTCGCCCAGGATATTTTTAATTAAATAAACAAAGGCAAGCGCCCGCTCATTATTTATCTCAAGAACTGATTTTAATAACTTAAAATCATAACCAAATTTCGAAGAGGTATAAACCAGAGAAGCCACATCTTTTGGAAAACATGATCCACCAAATCCTAATCCAGCCTGTAAAAATTCTGATCCTATCCTTGAATCATAGCCCATACCTTTAATAACCTGAGTCACATCAGCCCCTGTCTTTTCACAGATATTAGCAATTGCATTTATAAAAGATATCTTGGTAGCTAGGAATGAATTTGATGCATATTTTATCATCTCAGCGCTCCGCACGTCTGTTATCAACATAGGTCTTTCAAGAGAGGCATAAAGTTCAAGTAGTCTTAAGGCTACTTGCTTATTAGGTGCGCCTATAATTATTCTATCTGGATTGAGGGAATCATAAATAGCTGATCCTTCACGAAGAAACTCAGGATTAGAGACTACATCAAAATTTATCTTTTCTCGTTGATTATTTTTAATAATATTTCCTACAAAATCTCCCGTACCAACTGGGACTGTACTTTTATTGACTATTATTTTATATGAATCTATATATCTTGCAATCCCTAAAGCTACGGATTCTACATGAGAAAGATCAGTTTCGCCATTATTTTTTGGAGGTGTTCCAACAGCTATAAAAATAATCTCAGAATCTCTTACCCCTTCCTCTAAAGACGTAGTAAAAACCAATCTCTTATCCTTAAAATTTCGAAGCACCATCTCTTGTAACCCAGGCTCATAGATTGGCAGATGCCCTTTTTTTAAGCCATCGATCTTCTCCTTATTGTTATCTACACAGATAACATCATTTCCAAGATCTGAAAATATAGTCGCACTCACTAGTCCAACATAGCCAATCCCAACTACACTGATATTCACTTATTGTCCCCCTCTTTTGAATTAGGTAAAAATTGATAGACAATCTCATTTGGTTTTACAAGCCCTAGTTTTGATCGAGCTAATGATTCAATATAGGAAGAATCTTTCTTTAAGGCATAAATTTCTTGAAAAAGTCTTTTATTTTCTTCAGTCAGATTGTCAACCTCTTGTCTTATCTGAGTACAATTTTTTTTAAGTTGATTTACCTTTAACAATCCATTTTCGCCAAAAATACTAAACAGGGTTATAATTACTAAAAATACAAAGGCCAAAAGTAACCATAACCTTGTAGCCTTTTTTTGACTTTTTTTATAGTATCCCTCAGTAGTTTGATCAGGCTTAGACATTTTTTAAATTATAAAACACCTCTTTGCCTCTAAAAATAGCTACTTCTCCAAGTTCTTCCTCAATTCTTAACAATTGATTATACTTTGCTACCCTGTCTGTTCTACTAACTGATCCTGTTTTTATCTGGCATGTATTACAGCCAACTACCAAATCGGCAATAGTTGTATCCTCTGTCTCCCCTGAACGGTGAGATACAATTGCTGTATAACCTGCCCTTTTAGCCATTTCGATGGCATCCAGGGTTTCAGTAAGTGTCCCAATCTGATTTAACTTTATCAAGATAGAATTAGCAATCCCTTGCGTTATTCCCTTTTTAAAAATTTTGGTATTAGTCACAAAAATATCATCGCCGACAAGTTGGACTCGCTTACCTAAACGTTTAGTTAATTCTTCCCAACCCTTCCAGTCATTTTCTGCCAGACCATCTTCGATAGAGATAATTGGATATTTATCCACCAGACCTTCATAAAAATCTATCATTTCAGCGGTGGTCTTTTCTGATTTTTTTTCCGTAGAAAGGATATACTTCTTTTCCTTATAGAATCCACTTGCTGCTGCATCTAAGGCAAGATATATATCCTTAATGGGTTTATACCCAGCAAGGTTTATAGATTCTAGAATAACTTCAAGGGCTTCTTCATTCGATTTTAAATTAGGGGCAAATCCACCTTCATCACCCACAGAGGTATTATAATTTCGTTCTTTCAAGACTTTTTTAAGATTATGGAATATCTCCGAGGCAATTCTTACTGCCTCAGTAAAATTTATTGCCCCTACAGGCATTATCATAAATTCTTGAATATCAAGGTTATTGTCAGCATGGGCGCCTCCATTTAAAATATTAATCATCGGTACAGGTAATTCCTTTGCATTAACACCGCCTATGTATCTATATAAGGGTATCCCAATTTCGTCCGCTGAAGCCTTAGCCACGGCCAGAGAAACGCCTAGAATAGCATTTGCTCCCAATTTACTTTTATTTTCAGTTCCATCTAAATTTATTAAAATTTCATCAATAAATAGCTGTTCAGTAGATTCCAATCCTCTCAATTTATCTGCCATAATATTATTAACATTAGCTACAGCCTTCGTTACTCCCTTCCCCATATACCTCTTTTTTTCTCCGTCTCGTAGTTCTACAGCCTCTCTTTCTCCTGTTGAAGCGCCTGAAGGAACCGCTGCTCTCCCAACAACTCCAGATTCCAGTTCAACATCTACTTCTACAGTTGGGTTACCTCTGGAATCTAGTATTTCTCTAGCAAAAATATCACAAATTGTACTCATGTTAACCTCCTTTCCACCTAAAACGGAGAGAAAGTAGTTTTTTTACTTTCTCTCCGTTTTTAGGTGGATTTCTTTTGATTTTTTGTCTTTTTTATATTCTCTTCAAAAAGGTATCACATATAACTCACTTTCCAAGTATATTCTATAACATTATTAAATCTAATATCAACCGTTTTTCTTCCAAATTTAAATAAATCAGATTATCCTTGCAATGGGAGTTCCTTGCTTATATCGGAACTATATATACTACTCCAACTTAGGTTTTTCCAAGTGGTTGTGTTGATTAAAACCAGCATGTTAAGGCATAAAGGCATTGAAACACAAAGTTTTTTTAAGATTTTTTTTATTTTTTCCTTTGTGCCTCTGTGCCTTTGCTACTTTGTGCCTTAACAGTTAGTTACAAAATTAACCTGCATTAGTTTAGAAAAACCTAAGTTGGAGTAGTATATATAAGTTTGTAGATACAACCTGTAGAGAATTTGGAAAAAAATGTTTAAAATTTTATTTAGAAGTGTTAAAATTAAACATGGAAAAACAAAAAATTTATTTAGATACATCAGTAATTTCTGCTTATTTTGATATAAAAAAACCTGTTAGACAAATAATAACACAGAAATGGATTGAAAATGATATTAAAGATTATGAAGTTTTTATACCAACATTAGTTATAGACGAAATTAACCATAATACAAATATTGATCTGAAAAATAAGATGTTAAATTTATTAAATGATTTATCAGTTGAGGTATTAGAAGTTAATGATGAAATATTAAGGCTTTCTGAGAGATATAGAAAAGATGTTTTAAACAAAGAAATCAATGATACGATACATATTGCAGTCGCATCGTTTAATAAAATTAATGCAATAGTATCATGGAACTTTAGGCATATAGTTAATTTGAAAACTATCGAAAAAATTCACAAGGTAACCGTCAGCAATGACTTACCAATAATTGAAGTAATTAGTATAGAAAACATAGGAGGTTATAAATATGGAAATATATAAAAATGATTATAATAAAGATGAAGATAAAATGATGTATGACCTGCATGAGATTAAAAATAAAATGAAAACAGAATATACAACAAGTGATAAAATTAATAATGATGCGAAAGAAGTTATTAAAAAGTATAAGTTAAATAAGCTGAAAATATTACAGCGGGCTTGACCTGATTCTGCTGATATAAAGGGAAAAAATTTCAAAAAAATAAGAAAATTTGAGATGTATGCTATTCCCTAAAAACTATCTCATCTCACCTACCTATTTTTGCTTTTATTACTTGAGTTATGGATATTATACAGGCCATATTATGAAAAAATAGGACTTTTATTATTATTTATTTGCGGACTGGTTCTATTTTTACCCTTATTTCTCAGCTCTATTTTGGGAAGTAAAACTATTCTATTCCATAGCTTGGTTGGATATCTTCCCTACTTAATGGGAAGAAACTTCCTGCAAGAAAATAACTTTGTAGTTCAGCTCAGGATTTTTATTATAAATATCCTTTTATGTATCTTCCCGTTCATTCTAATTATTATAAACTATATTACGTTGTTGCAGATAGATTAATTAGACATCTTTCCAAAATAAATACCATATTTACTAGAAGAGAAGACAAAAATTTTACTGGAGAGAATTATTAGGAGACTTTTTGTAAATTTTTTTAGCGCAACTTCCCGTTAAAAATTACCATTGTTTGAGCGTAGCGAGTTTTGGTAATTTAGGGAAGTAAGCTTAGAAAATTCAAA
>JAZDLJ010000083.1:0-17650 GCA_043802115.1 bacterium
CGCCCTTTCAGGGCTAACAACTTAAAAAATTTCGAGAAGATACAAATTAATTGCCTCCCCTAAATCCGTTATAACCAGAAAACTTTCAATTAGTATAAAATAAAAAAGCTACTTTATACTAATTGAAAGTTAACTCCCCGAGATATTAAATTCCGGCTTAATATTCTCAACAAAGTACCACTTGTTATCCCGATATTCCCACTTTTCTTCTTCTGGGGCACTAAAAGCAACCAGAAAACGTATCTGTTGCTTAAGATTAAATGATATCGTGACATTAGCAAAAATTTTACCTACATCAATTATATTAATATCCTGGATTGTATAGCCGGTTATAGTTAAAACATCATACTCTCTTTTCAAATCCTCAACATATTTTTCTAAACTGACAATATCCTTAAATTCAGGGGTCTGAAAATTATACATATCTTCATATCTTTTTTGTGTTTTAGCCTCTGCATACTTACCAGCTACCTCCCATAATTCAAACTTTAACTGATTTTTATCAGCAACAATATTCTTATTTTTACCCTGATAGGCACAAGATAATACTGCTGCTATTAATATGAAAAAAGGAAGACCCTTCAAAAAAAACCTAGTAATTTTATTCATAACATATTCCCCTTTTTAGAGTAGTATAGTACTCCAACTTAGATTTTTCCAAGTGATTGTGTTAGTTCAAACCAGCATGTTAAGGCACTTAGGCACAAAATTTTTTTGTTTTTTCCTTTGTGCCTTTGCTACTTTGTGCCTAAACAGTTAGTTACAAAATTAATCTGCATTATTTTAGAAAAACCTAACCTGGAGTAGTTTATATTAATTTTACAAAATTATTAATTTCCCTATATCTTTTGCATTGCCTCTTTAGCCAACTTAACGAACTCCTTATCCTTACCATTAGAGATGGCCTTATTAAGGTACTCTTTAGCCTCCTTCTTATTACCTGTCTTATAATTAATCATCCCATGATGATAATAAAATTCCTGGGCTATAGGATCCATATCCTGCGCTTTATTTAAAAGCTCCAGGACATGACCACTCTTTTCCAAGGCTTCTTTATATCTGGATTGTTTATAATACACCCAGGCAAGCGTATCGAGATATTGAAACTTTTCCACCTCTCCTTTTGCCAATTCCAGGGCCTTTTCTATCATGCTTTCCGCCTCTTTTAGATCCTTATTTTGTTTCAGATATATATTTGCCAGGGAATTATAAGCTGGTGAAAATTCAGGGTCTTCCTTTATCAACTTTTTATAGGAGGATATAGCCTCTTTATAGTCTCCTTCAAGTTCAGCCAGATTCCCTAATCTATAAAAAGCCTGCCTCTCTGTTGGGTTATCATCTATAATAGACTTAAAGACCTCTCTTGCCTTAACTAAATCTCCCTTTATCCTATAGGCATCCCCAATACTATATTTAGCCATATAGAATTTATTATTTATCTCTAAGATATCCTGCCATGTCTTAATAGCCTTATCCAGATTACCTTCGGATGCCAGTAAATTACCCATGGTATTCAAGGCCAACATGTTATTCGGGTTTATAGCAATTGCCTTATCCAACCATTCCTTGGCTACAACAAAATTCTTCTGTAAATAATATATATCTCCAAGGTTGGTTATAGCCAGATCAAAATCAGGTTTTAACTCAATTGCCTTCTTATATAGATTAATCGCCTCATCATACCGCCTCTCCCCTTTATTAACATTTGCTAAATTATTATAACTACGGTAATCATCAGGATTCTGTTGAATAGCCTTTTCCCAGACAGAAACAGCCTTCTTATTATCCCCATCTTTCACATATAAAAAGGCCTCAGTATGATAAGGTTCAATAAGGCCAGGTTTAACAGTATAGGCCTTCTGATAATAAGAGATGGCCTTTGCCTTATCCTTTAAACCCTGGTAGATATTTCCCAACTGAAAGTAAGCCTCCCCTAGGGAAGGATTAGCCGAAACAGCAGTCTCAAATTCCTTTAAGGCCAGGTCACTTGCCCCTGCATTCATATAATCAAGGCCAATGTTATAATGGATCATAGCCTCTTCCTCAGGGGTTGAAGATGATTTATGACAGGCTGGAAGCTGAAGGATAGCCCCAAAAACGCATAAAACCAAAATATATGTAAAGATACCTCTCTGATTCCTAATATTAATTAATGATGTCACTTATTTTAACCCTCCGTAAAAATCAATGATAAATTTATTCGGTTTACACTTTTTTTATAATCTCACACAGAGACACAAAGCCACAGAGTAAGAATAAAAAAAAAATCAAACAGTAACCATTATCCTCTGTGATCTCTGCGGCTCTGTGTGAAAATAATCTTTTTTTAAAGTGTAAACTGGTGAATGAAGGATGCCAAGAGTTTACTGAAATCTCCTAATTCTAAAAAATAGAGCCTAACATTAATATAATCTTTAAATTATATAATGTTAGGCTCATCTGAAAAAAACTAATTCATACTAAACAATTTTTATACATCTTGGCTTTTACGAGGTTAGAATAACTCTCCACCCTTGTTGGCAGTAGCAGATAGTAGCGGAATACTATACCCGCATACAGGCGTACCACTGTTAGTGAAGAATATATCAACAAATGCTGAAGCTTTTTGGTCTCCTGATGCAACTATCTTCCCGCCACCGAAATTGAACGCGCCATTTTGATATCCACCTGTTGCCCCATTAAAACCAGTTCCTGTCAACCAACTAGAACTATCACAAACCCACTGTTCATTTGCGCCTAAAATATTCGTGGTTGTCTTGGAATCATCACCAGCAGCATTATAACAAGTAATTGTAACAGTATTATCAGCCGCTGTAGAATGAACAAACATCCAGGTACTTACTGCCAATCCGGTACTAGCAACCTTCTGTTCCCAATCAGGGAAATAAACAGTACCAGCAAATGTCATCCCCGCACTTACCACTACAAATAAAACACCTAAACATAATCCTAACAACTTTTTCATTTTCTTCCTCCCTTCATTTCTATACTTTAGTACTAAAAATTATTAATACGTTGGGTTAATAAAAAAAACTATTTACATTCAACTCGTTACCAAGCCTTAAAAAGGCCTTTACTTTTACTTTTTTTCCCTTGTCACCCCCTCCTTTCTTAGATTAGAGTCTATAGCTTCCCTAAACCTTAAGCTAATACTCACCTCCTTAATAATATTGAAATTAATTAAAAAAACTTAATTCTTCCAAAACACAAGCTCCACAGATTCTTTTTATTAAAGAATTTAGTATATCATGAAAGATTTCTTTGTCAAGAAAAATTTGGGCTAAAATTTTGGACTGTTCTTTTCCTTTCAGAAAAATTAAGGGTAAAACAAATCATAATTATAAACATTAATAACAATCAATTACGATTATATGATTAAAATAATTAACTTTTATACTCCCCCAATAAATATAACAATAATATTATTATCGGCAAGTTTTATCAAACACTTTAATATTTACCCAATTAGTTTTTTTCTAAACCTCTCTTTTAAAATTTTTTAAAGATTGCCAGAGAGAACACAGAGCTCACAGAGAAAAAGACAAAATAAAAGGCATCCTTCATTAAGAGGCGAAAGTAGTTTACACTTTCTATTATTTAGACACGGATTTACACAGATTTTTTAAAAACGGTACTAAAATAATTAACCTAATAAACATTAAGTATTATATCTAACTAACGCTAATTAAAAGGTTTTAATCCGTGTAAATCTGTGTTAATCCGTGTCTAAAAAGTTTTTTGTTTTTTTTGCTTTCTAAAGAATACGCCCTAAAAGTGTAAACTAGTAAATGAAGAATACCTTATTTTCTTAACAAAAATCAGCATCCTTAATACATAAAGGAGATTATTAAATGGAGCTAAAAAACTTAAATAAATATTGGGAAAAAGGAACGCATTTCCTGCAAACAAGATATGCCATCCTTTGTGGGGCAATGACCTGGGTAAGTGAACCATACTTAGTCTCAGCAGTCTCAAATCATGGCTGTTTCGGAGTCCTGGCTGGTGCGAACATGCCTCCAGAAATTTTAGATAAAGAGATTGATAATACTCGTAAACTTACCCAGAACCCCTTTGGGGTAAACCTCATCACTATTGCCCCCAATTTTGAAAAACATGTAGATTTGGTGATTCAAAAAAAGGTGGAATATGTGATCTTTGCAGGGACAATCCCCCCTGATAAGGCTATTGCCCGCGTTAAAGAGAAAGGGGCTAAACTTATTTGTTTTGCTAGTACCCTAACCCTTGCTAAAAGACTCATTAAACTCGGAGCAGATGCCTTAATTATCGAGGGAAATGAGGCGGGAGGACACATTGGTCCTGTTTCAACCAGTGTCTTAGCTCAGGAAATCCTCTTAGGTATTGAAAAAGTACCAGTTTTTGTGGCTGGTGGGATCGGTACTGGCGAAATGATGGCCATCTATCTAATGATGGGAGCCTCTGGATGTCAATTAGGAAGTCGCTTTGTGGTAGCAGAAGAATGTCTTGCCCATCTAAATTTTAAAAAGATGTTTGTCCGTTCCAGTGCTCGAGATGCCCAACCTACCTATCAATTTGATCCTTTTCTCCCTGTAGTTCCTGTTAGGGCTATTGTAAATGAGGCCACTCGAAAATTTAATTCTCTCCAATTGAGTCTCTTAAAGGAATTAGAAGAAGGTAAGGTTGACCGAAAAACCGCGCAAATGAAGCTGGAAGAATTTTGGATTGGTTCACTAAGAAAGGCAGTTGTTGATGGAGATGTTGAAAATGGATCAGTTATGGCGGGTCAGAGCGTGGGCTTTATTAAAAAAAATCAACCAGTCGAAGAAATTATTCAGGATCTAGTCGAAGGGGCCGAAAGGCAGCTAAGTCTTCATCATGGTTATTAGCTCATAGTTCTTTTTCAATTTGTGACAATCAATCCCATTGCCATCTTCTTCACCTGTTTTAAATCCAACTTACCGCTGCCTAAGATAGGTATTTCATCAACCCTATAAAAGGCGGTCTTTTTGGGTATCCAAAGTTTAGGGAGATCAACACTATTTAACATCTCATATAAATGATTAATATCAATATTTCCTTTGTATAACACGGCCAATGCCTCCCCTTTCTTCTCATCAGGGACAGAGGTAACAACACAGACCTGTTCATCCTTTTTCTCAAGTATCCGATGAATCTCTTCTTCAATCTTAAGATGCGAGACCATCTCCCCAGCAATCTTACTAAAGCGACTTAACCGATCTTTAATAGTCACAAACCCATCCTCATCCATTTCGGCAATATCCCCTGTCATATACCAGCCATCCTTTACAACCTCATCGGTTGCCTCTTGATCATTTAAATACCCTAACATAACATTAGCACCTTTTACCAATAATAACCCTTCATTTCCTGGATAAAGCTCTTCCCCAGTATCAGCGTTTATTACCTTTACTACTTCACCAGGAATGGGATGGCCAATAGTACCCATCTTGTTACCAACCTGGCTTATATCCTTTTGCTTAAAATCCGGGATGTTTAAGGAAACGAGCGGGGATAGTTCAGTACAACCATACCCCTCAAGAGGTATTATCTGAAATTTCTCATAAAAGGCATCTCTAATACGCTCTTTAAGTTTTTCTGCCCCTACAACAACAAGTCTTAAAGAAGAAAATTCTTCTTTAGTGCAACGTCGAATATAACTTAAAAGAAAGGTTGGAGTGGCTAAGAGGAGTGTCGCCTTATATTTCTTACAAAGCTCCCCTATTCTCTTGGCATCCATAGGATTATTATGATAGACCACACTCATGCCAGTAGTGAGCGGATACCAAAGCGTGCCTGTATATCCTAATGAATGGAAAAAAGGTAAGGCTCCAAGAATCGTATCCTTTTTCTGAGCATGAATTACCTGATAGAACCCCTCGATATTAGCGTTGATATTAGCGTGAGAGAGCATTACTCCTTTTGGCTCTCCTGTACTACCACTTGTAAAGATGACTGTCGCTGGACTATTAATATCCCTCGCTAATTCAGCTCTAAAGAAAAAACGTAAGATCCTGTGAGGCAGACACCAGAAACCAAGGAGTGAGATTAGTTTATCGTTTAGTTTAACCATTGTTTTTAGATCTTCGGCAAAAACCATTCTATCATTTAGTTCAATCCCTACCTTTTCTAAAAATAGAGATGAGGTAATAATATGTCTTATCTTACATTTCGCAATTGCTCTTTCTAGAGCCTCTTTAGAGGCAGTATAATTGAGGTTAACAGGTATTTTTCCTGTTATACTTATAGCAATATTGACTAAAGTAGCCCCCACAGATGGAGGGAGAAGGATACCAAGATATTCATCTAAAGGATATTTCCTTGCGATAACCCTTGAGAGCGCCATTGCCGCAACAATTGTCCGCCAATAATTTAGTTCGTTGCCCTGTCCATCAGCAATGCACGGTTTAAAAGGGGTCTTTTGAGCCTGGATATAAAAACGGGTAGAAAGGAGTTCCTGGTCATTTTTCCTGTAATGAAATGCCTCTGCCCCTAATTCCAAGACAGCCTGTCTGACAGTAAAGGAATCCACTATCGAAAGGAGTGGTTTACCAAAGGCAACTGTTACTGGATAAGGAATCTTTACTGGTATCTTTTTGAAAAATCTCCCCTGATGATAGCTAAAGATACTCCCCCATACCCGATCCAGGTAAACAGGGATAATAGGGGTTGAGCTTCCTTTAGTAATAATCTCAAGCCCTCTCTTAAAGGAAAGCATATTACCAGTCCGCGAGATCTCTCCTTCAGGAAAGATACAAACCAATTCGCCATCATTAAGGAACTGAGTTGCTGCTTTTAGAGAACGGAGCATCTCTTTTGGTCCGTCCTCAACAGCAATAGGGATAGCCTTCATAAGACGACCGAAGGGTTTAAGATATTTCATTTCATAATAATTTCTGTATATTAGAAACCTGATAAAACGTTGGATACAAGCGCCGATCAAAAGGAAATCCACATAGGAAACATGATTGCAGACCAATAAAGCGCCTCCCTCTTTAGGGATATTTTCCTGGCCAATAATCTTAATCTTGTAGATTGAATGCGTAAACATCCAGAGTAAAAATCTCAGTAAAAAATCAGGCAGTTTTTTCATAAGATAGATAATGACGATAAAAGAAGACAGGCCAAGGAGGAGAAAGATGGTAGGTGCTTTTAAACTAAGATATTGAGTAGCAACGTAATAAAGAATGGCTGCGAAGAGGATGCCACTAAAGGTCAAAAAATTGCCCAGGGCCAGAATTCTCCCTAAAGATTCCTTGGGACTCTTGTATTGGATATAGGCATTCAAAGGAATGATAAAAAAACCACTACTTAGTCCTAAAGAAAAAAGGGTAAAACCCGTTAAAATAGGATGAGGGTAAGAAAAATATAGGATAAGAGAAAATATCCCCATCCCAATCGCACCTAAAGGGACGAGCCCAAATTCCACTTTTTCTCCAGACAATCTTCCGGCTAATATCCCGCCTAAGCCCATACCTAAGGCAAGGACGGCAAGCAAATAAGAGGTTCCGATATCCTTAAGGTGGACAAAATGTTTAGAATAGATCAAGATATTCATCTGAAAGAGGGCGCCTATTGTCCAGAAATAAACAACCCCTAGAGTGGACAAAAACAGGGGTTGAATTTTTATTAATTCCAAAAAGTTCTCTTTAATATCCTTTAAAAAATTGAGTTCAAAAGGTCGGCTGGATTTAGTTGCAGGGACATTGGGGATAAAAAAACTCGTCAAGAAACCAATGATTGCGATAACAATAAGAAACAACCCTGTCCTACCTGTATTATCCTGGCAGAGTTTTAATACCTGTCCACTTAAGGCAGTTCCTAAGATAATTGCCACAAATGTCCACATCTGAAGTAAACCATTAGCTTTAGATAAATCTTTATCCTCAAATAGTTCAGGTAAAATTCCATATTTTGGAGGGTTAAAGATGGTGCTTTGAGTAGTCATCAAAAAAAGTACTCCCAAAAGGAAGGGTAGATTTTGCCTGGAAAGGGCAATAAATCCAAGATACATCACAATAATTTCTATTAATTTAGTCCAGACCATAATAGTTTTTTTGCTATATCGATCAGCCAGATAACCTGCATAACTTGAGAAAAGGATGAAAGGGAGAACAAATAAGGCTCCAGATAGGCTAATAATCTTGCTGGCCTTGGTAGCGTCTACCACTGTTTTAACTATCAATAACTCAATAATAAATTTAAATGCATTATCGTTGAGGGCACCAAAGAATTGGGTAGCAAGATAGGCTTTGAATTTATTTGAATGCAGGGATATTTTTGATTCCATTTTTTTTCCTTTCGCTATTTCATTTAGGTCTTTCTTTCACTATATAGTACTTCAAGTTAGGTTTTTCTTGGTAACTATTAGCCTAGGTAAGATCTGTTAGGTTAGCTAAAGATCAGTAGGTTAAGGCACAAAGGCACAAAGGCACAAAGGCACATAGTTTTTAAGGTTTTTTTGTTTTTCCTCTATGCCTTTGTGCCTCAGTGCCTTTGCTACTTTTTACTTTATATTGCTATATTTAATTAATACAATTAGTTATGAAAATCTATAGAGTGAGTTATTTAGTAGGCTTTTTGTAAATTTTCTTAGCGCAGTTTTTCGTTAAAAATTGCCTTTGTTTGAGCGAAGCGAGTTAGGCAATTTAGGGAAGCAAGCTTAGAAAATTCAAAAAGACTACTCAACGAACGAAACAAATTTTGGAGGCACATCAACAAATAAGTTAAAATGAGAATTGCTGAATTTTTATTTTTCCTATTTTCTTCCATCAATACTTTTGGTATAATACGTCGCTTAATTATTTTTGTCAAATTATTTTCTTGACATTTTTTTACAGTAGGAGTAATATATAACAAAAGGTTAGATGCTTCGGCGATGGAGTTCGCCATTAACCGTTTTAGTTAAGGCTAACACTGATGACTCCTACACAAGGTAATTATTTGGTAGGAGTCAAATTTATTATATCAAAAAGGCCCTTATCAGGAAAAACCTGTAAGGGCTTTTTTTTATCTATAGGAAAAAAAACGCGATGGCGCTATCATTGGCAAAGATTATTATATTTGGCTTACTCTTTGATTGGTTGTTCAGAAAGATTTATATCCTAGGACTAATTGGAATGTTACTCGTTGGGGTTATCTTTGGTCCTTGTGTACTTAACTGGTTGAACCATGATCTCTTAGCTATTTCAGCAGAAGTATCGGGACATATCTTTGTCTTATGGGCAGTAACCTAAATTTTAAAGAACGAATGTTTGTGGTTATCTCCTATATCCCAAAGGCAACTGTTCAGGCTGCTATAGGAGCAGCACCGTTAGCAGCTATGAAACTGGCAGGGATGAATACATTCCCAGGAGAAATAATTCTGACAGTGGCTGTGTTAAGTATTATTTTAACCGCCCCATTGGGTGCCTTGGCTATTTCTCTTGCTGGGGAAAGGTTCCTCTTGGAGGAGTCTTCCTCAAAAGGACATAGAAGCACCACTTGAAGAGCTTCTAGGAATAGAAGAACATAATCACATTAGCATTATTTGTTTAGCATACTCAAATTATTTTATTCTAAGAAAACAATTTTGAAGATAATAATCTGGGATATCAAGCGTAGTCTGATTATCAAAGACATTCTTTATAAACTGGTCGGTAATAGAGTTGTAATATCCACTAATGAAACGATTATTTCTGATCTCTGGTGAAAAGTTATTATTAAGCCTCTCCATGAATATCTCCCTTATATATTTACCGAAGATAGAAGCTAGAGCGATTGGAAACTCACCTTGATCGCCATTCTTAATAAACGATATTATGCCTAAAGATGATGAATAATAGGTTGAAAAATCTTCATGAATAGCAAGGGATTGGCATTGATGATCTTTGCTTAAGAAAGAAGAGTATTTGAGGTAATCTTTTATCCCTCCAACCTTTCCACATAAGTAGAGTATATTACTTCCATACGTATGAGAAAAATAATTAATAAGTCTTTCAAAGTAAGAGAGATTTAATAAAATTTTATTTGGCTTTCGCTTTAATCTCATATTAAATTCACCAGGACAACATACTACACTTTTTACCTCTAATAGATTTGTTTTTAATGTCGAACTAATTGTTGGCAAAGAATTTCCCCAAACAGGAATAGTAAGTTTAGGTGTCCAACATATTTTGTGATATTTATTTTCACAGGAAGAAATGTTGGAGAAAAGGGGAGGGAGGCTTATAGAGTTTATGAAGTCATCGACATCATTGGGATAGCTTTGAAATAAAAGATAGTAATAGGAAAGGGCTATATCTTCTCCTTTTGCCTTTGACTTTAAGTCGTTTTTAAATATAACCTTACTATCTTTTACCTTACTGCTTAGAGTAGTGTTATGATCTTTTTTCTGAAAGATTGATGAAAAAGATGTTTGTTCTTTATTTTTTTTATCCCAGATAGTTAAAAGAGAATTATCACAAAATTCAAAGATGCTTCCTGTTACAATTAAAGGACCCAACTTTGGTCCGAAACCATTCTCATCAATACCCACTATAAACATGTTAGACAGATTATTAGACATCTTTCCAAAATAAACACCATATTTACTAGGAGAGAAGGCAAAAATTTTGCTGTAGTGAGTTATTAGTAGGCTTTTTGTAAATTTTCTTAGTGCAGCTTCCCGTAAAATTGCCTCTGTTTGAGCGAAGCGAGTTAGGTAATTTAGGGAAGCAAACTTAGAAAATTCAAAAAGACTACTCCAACGAACGAAGCAAAGATTTTTGTCTTCTCACCCGCAAGATTATTTTGGAAAGATGTCTATTTTTTAAAAATTAGATGCGGAATGCGTGCTTTAATAAAATTAAACTACTTTTTTGGCGTTATGAAGGTTATAAAGAGGTTCTTATTTCCCATGGAAATTCATCCAAAGATAAAAAAATATTGGAAATTAATAGTCATCTGGGTAATCCTTTTTATTTTTATTACAGCCTCTATTATTGGCCATTTTGACAAGAAGGTCTCAACAGCCATTGTTATCCTATATGGATTAGCTACTCAGATATTTAGTATAGTCTTCCCTTATATCCTTTCAGCTATTGGGGCTGTCCCTTTCCTTGGGCCAATTCTAACCAGGATACTTTTGTGGCCAATAAATACACTTGCCTCTCTTTTAGCTGTTACTATTGGTCTTGTTAAAGTTAAACAAGGGAATGTTAAAGAGGTTGTAGGAGCAAGATTAATTACCTTATTGTTTGCCCTTGGCGTATTAATTGGTTATCTTATTGGGAAAATTATTTAAATTAGCGCCCTGCGGGCAAACAGTATAATCGCCACTATTCGATCACACTAATAAAGCAACCACCACTGCCATCGCTCCCACTTGAACCAGGAGAATCCTCTGGTGGGGTGGTTCCTTCTGGCGCTGGTGGAATATCCTCTTTTGAATCAGGTGTCTCCTCTGGCGGGGTAATTTTTAAATCGGGCAGGGTTGATGATTTTGGTGGTAATATGATAGAAGAAGAATCTATGCCTAAACGATATATGCAAAAATGAGTTGTTTCTATCTCAATTTCATTGTTATCCCTTGTAATATTTTTAATTTTCTGCCATGTTGAGGTATTATCATACCTATAGAGATCTACTGCTCCTTCACCTATTGTACCTATATCGGTTAAATCCGCTTCAGCATAGTTGAAGTTAATGGTTACCGAAGTACTGAAATTTAAACCATCAGGTCCAAAATCTACAGGCGTCCCTATGCCTGTTACACCTTCTGGCAGGGGTGGACAATCTCTTACTGCACTTATAGTTATCTCCGCCTCTTCAGTATTCAGAGATGCCAGAAAGACAAGGATCGACACTTCTGTATTATCAACCTTTGTCTTGATATATTTTATCTTGTTGGGATTATCCAGTCGTTTGATCCGTTCGTTCCACTTTATCTCTCTATTTTTTTCAACAACTGTGATTCTTACAGGCTCATGACTATACGTACCAGCCTCATTTTCAAGGATAATTTTATAACCACCAGGTTTAATCTTATCATCTAAGGTAAAGGAAAGCTCTCCTCCAGAGATTGAAGAAGATTCTTCATCTAATAATAACGGTTGTTCCTCGTATTCTTTGTATATCTTCCATCTCCAGGTATAATTTGATGACAGCTTAGATGATGAGTCAACAACAAACTTAACGGTTTCACTGATCTTGTATGGCCGTATGTCTCCAATTATACTGGTCTTATTATTGATATCTGTAGCATTATCTCCAATAAATACCCTAAATTCCTTACTGTTTATATTACCCCTGTGATCACTAACCAATAAGGTAATGATATATACCCCATCCTGATCATATCGATGTTCAAAGCTTGTCCCTGTATAATTTTTTTGAAGACCATCTGTTGAATTATAATCCCATATAAATTGATCTAACCCTGATCCTTTATAGTTATCCTTTATATTCTTATCATCTATATAGTCTTCAAGGTTAATAATTTTTTTACCATTGCCTGTGTTGTAGTAGGAAAAACTTATTTGAGGGATTACATTATCTATGGCTGACTCAGGTAATCCCCCTCCATCCATACCCATATCGTTTCTACTGTCATTGGTGTCATAATATTCAGGGTCAGGATTACCCATGTCTATACATGGTGAGATATGCCTATTTATATGCCAGGTGCCGCTGATAAATTTTGGGTCATGACTCATATTGGTCATATCTTTATCATTATAAGATTTATTTAGTTCTTCGTCAGAGATCGGGCAATTGGGGTTATAGTAGTTGCTGAATCTAAGGGTGATATCCCCATTACTTGTAATACCAGTGCAGTATCCATTTTCAGTATAGAGGATAGTATTTTCTATATTTACAATCCCCTTGTTTTCTAAGGCTAGACCTTTTTCTCCACGTTGAATAATGGTGTTATTAACTGAATTAATACGGCCTTCATTAAGGATACACCTGCCGCCAGAGTCATCTACAATAAGGATATTTTTTATTGTAACCTCATTAGTTGGCCCAACAAAAATTCCATTGGTTTTAAAGTCAAAAATTTGAAGATTGCTAATCTCTACCTTGCTATATTTCTTTTCAAGAGATATTGCTGTATGATGTCCATCAGTATTTAAGATAACAGGGCCGGGTCCTTCACCAATTATTTTTTGGCATAACCCCAGGGTTATTGTTCCATTATAAGTGCCAGGTTTAACCTTGATAATGTCATAGGGATGAGCGCTATTAATAACTTCTTGAATACCTTGGCCTGAATTGACAGTATATTCTACAGGGATTTCTTTGATATTAGGGTTAGTCTCCATTATAAACTCCTGGATATTATTAAATCCATCACCATCATTATCTAAAAGCTTATCATTCTTATCATTGGGATCGGTATTGTTTATTTTCTCCCAATAGTCATGCATCCCATCACCATCTGAATCCCTAGGTGAATCGCTGTTTCCGCTTAATTCAACTCGATATAATATAGCCTCGGTCTGAATATTTTTATTATCCAAAAATTGAGTGGGGATGATAAGGGATATTTGGTGTGTCCCCACTTCTTGGGGATGATATGCAACTTCCACAATAAAGCTATTATTTTTAGCTATTGACATCTGAACTGTATTGAAAACAATAGAAAAATGTGGGGTGTTTTTATTCTCCTGGTCAAAATCAAGTAAGGATACAGCAATTATCCTCATCCGTTCTGCTTTATCATTAGTTATACAAAAACTTTGAGTAATGCTTTCATATACAGGTGTTTTAGTAAAACTATAAGGAGGAAATTCTCCATTAACTTTTTCTTTTATAGGGATCTCAAGTATTTCTGCTGAAGTGATTTTAACCATACCTTCTATAATGAATAATAGTGTAAAAAAAAGTATTAAGATGGACTGAAGTCGTTTCATGAACAATCTACCTCCCATTTATCTCTATGTATTTATGTTGGATACTTAAGTGCCCGACCATAATTACTTATACCTTTTACATAAGCGACTTAGGTTACTTTTTCAAAATTTTCTTAGTTAAGCTTCCCGTTAAAAATTGTCTCTGTTTGAGCGAAACGAGTTAAACTATTTAAGTAAACAAGCTTAGAAAATTGAAAAAGGAACCTCTGGAGCAGAGCAAAATGTGATAAGTTTTTATGTCGCTCACTTTTTATCAAGCAACAATAATAGATGCAAGATACATGCCAGAATAACGGCAGGTATTTTTTTTTGTTTTGTGTTGATTTTTAAGGTTTATTGGAAAAAATATTTTTTTGTTGTGAGGACGAAGAGGAATAAACTTCTTATTGTTAAATGAGATACGGTACATTTTACCAGAGGTTACAAATAGTTACGCTATCATATATTTTATGACTAGTCTCATAAAATACATACAATTTAAAATTTGAACAACTACCAAAAAATATTAGGTTTTCTACAATAGACATCTTTCCAAAATAACTATAGTTAAAATAAGGGGTTGATCCAAATATAAAAATTAAATTTCCTGCTAAAATAAAAAAAGTGTGTATCATATTCCCGTAACCCTTAATTAAATTGCATAGGAAAATGCTTTTTTAAAATGCGGGTTTGCGGGTGATTGTATAAATAATGTTAATAGTTATAACAAGATGAATGTCTTGTTAATTTTCTGAAAGGAAATCTCATATTCTACCCCGAAGGGGCGTTTCATACTAGCCCAGGGTGAAACCCTAGGAGGGATAAATAGACACCAATGCGCTTTGAAGGAGCGCCTCATAAAATAAAAGGGAAAAATAATGCCTCAGTAAAATATGAGGCACTCTTTCAGAGTGCGGGTTGGTGGGGAAATCATTACCCAAGGTTTTACCCTGGGCTAGTATGAGAGGCTCCTTCGGGGAAAAACAGAGTCCGTCCGCAGGGCACTAATTTAATAACTATATTTTTTACCTCTTTTGGTCACAAATTGTAGAAGAACAACAAATAATGCAAAATGAGAATTGCTGATTTTTTCTTGACAAATGAGAGATAATTACATAGTATAATTAAAAGAAATTTAAAAATCAGGAGCAGAGATGAACAGAAAATTAATATTAATTTTATCATGTTGGATACCAACACTTTATATGGCAGCATGTATTACTTCTTCTCCACGTCAAGGCAGTAAAGTTAATTTTATAAAGAATAGAAAAGTCGGACTTGAGGACGAAATAGAAACAATGAAGGAAAGAATCCAATTATTACAAAAGGAAAACGATAATACAACTATAAAATTAGATGAAATTGGGAATAGTTTTCTAATGATGGAAACCAAAACAGAAGAACATAGCGATAGACTTAAAGAATTAGAAAAAAGATATAACATTAATAAGAGTAATGAAACTAGCAAGGATATTTCCAAAGTCCCGGTATCCTCCTCAGCATTTTCTCAAAATTCATTTAAAAAAGAGAACGCTGTTAGTAAAGAAAAAAAGGTTAGCCTGGACGATTCAGGTAATTTATTTAATGAGTCAACCGAAATTGAACCAGATAAACAGTTGTATGATAGCGCCTTGAACCACATTAGGTTAGGCCAATATGGACAGGCAATTATAGAACTAGAGGAGTATATTTCTCTATTCCCTGAAAGCAATCTAACTGACAATGCCCTGTACTGGATCGGAGAATGCTACTATAAAAAAAATAATTATCAAAGAGCAGTAGAGGAATTTAAAAAGGTAATTGAATCCTTTCCCGATGGTAATAAGGTACCACCTGCAATGTTAAAACTTGCCTATTCCCTGGATGCTTTAGGTGAATACCAACAGGCTATCCAACAATTAAATTCTCTTATCCAAAAGTATCCGTTAGCAGATGTGATTCCACAAGCTAAAGAGAGATTAAAGGTAATAAAAAACAAGATTTGAAGCATCAAAAGCAACTAAACTTGAGGTAAAAAATGGTTAAAAAAAAATCATCATCTACAAAGTTTTACTTTTTTCTCTTTAGTTTGATTGTTGCTCTCCAGATTTACCATCTACTCACTCCTTCTCAGGTAGTGAATAGTGAAGATATCCCTCAGATACATACTGTTAAAAAGGGAGATACATTATGGACTATTTCTGAGCAATATCTTAAGGATCCCTTTCGATGGCCTCAGATATGGGCAAAAAATAAGTATGTCAAAAATCCCCATTGGATATATCCAGGTGATATCTTAAAACTTAAAGAAGAGCTTACATTTACTCAACAAGAGGAACTCTCTAAACAATCTGAAGAAACTCAACAGGAAGTTGAAAAAAAATCACGTAAAAAAAAGAAAAGAAAAAAAAGTTTAGTAGCAAGAAAGAAAAAAGATATTTCTCAAAACGATATACCCTCATTTGTAGGAGGGCCGGCTAGAAAAAAATCAATAGCAACAGAGGGCATTATAGAATCTTGTGGTTATATTGTCCCTCCGTCTGATATTACAGGAAATCTCATTGTTGATACTGAAGTTGAAAAAATTAACTCAAGTCTATATGATATAGTCTTTATCAATACAGGTGTAAAAGAGGGGATTCTTCCTAACGATGAATATACAATTTTTAGAGATGAAGGCCCTGTCTTCCATCCTTTAACTAAGGAAAATCTTGGTAATCTCATTAAAATAATAGGTCGTCTTAAGATAGTAAAAGTCTTAGAAGAAATCTCAGTGGCTATAATAAGTAAGGTTTTTTATGAAGTAAATATTCATGACCAGATAAAAAAATATGAAGGATTTACAATCCCTGAAAAGACAGTGTCTGGGAACAGATACCTGGAGGGATATATTGTAGCTAATAAAGAAGATAAATTAACTCTTTCTGAGACAGATATTGTATATATTGATGCAGGTGAAAAGGATGGTATTGTTGTTGGAAATGTATTTACCATATTTAAATCATGGGATGTAAAATTAGATAAAAAGGGGACACGATATTATCCCTATGATAATCCAATAGGTAACTTAACAGTGTTAGTGGTTAAAAAGAATACCGCTACAGGAATAATAACATCCTCTCGTGAGCCTATGCAGGCTGGGGATATGATAAGACTTAAGTGAGATAAGGATAGCGAAATGGAAGCTTTATGGGCACCTTGGAGAATGTTATATATTAATTCTGAGGAGAAGAAGACAGAATGTATCTTATGTGACAAGATAAAAAAAGAGAACGATAGAGATAATTATATTCTTTATCGAGATACTCTCTGTTTTGTAATCATGAATCTTTATCCTTATAATACTGGGCACCTGATGATCTCTCCATATAAACACACAGGCGCAATAGATAATCTTAGCAATGAAGAACTTTTACAATTAATGAAATTAACTCAATTCTCTGTAGAAAATCTAAAAAAAAGTATGAAACCAGAAGGATATAATATAGGAATTAACATTGGGAAAAATGCTGGCGCTGGGATAAGTGATCATCTCCATCTCCATATTGTTCCACGATGGAACGGAGATACAAACTTTATGCCTATTGTTGGTGAGACAAAGGTTATTCCCCAGCATCTGTCTGAAACTTACAAAAAACTTAAAGAATTTTTTACATAAAACCTATAACTATTGAGGAATAGGCATCCTTCATTAAGAGGCGAAAGTAGTTTACACTTTCTATTATTTAGACACGGATTTACACAGATTTTTTAAAAACGCTACTAGAATAATTAACCTAATAAACATTAAGTATTATATCTAACTAACGCTAATTAAAAGG
>JAZDLJ010000084.1:0-8447 GCA_043802115.1 bacterium
ATAACACTTGATAAAGATAATTTTTTAGAGTTGGAGATGGAAGTTGATTTAGGAAAAGGATATTCTTCTGCAGAAAAAAATAAGAAAGAGGGTCAGCCGATAGGAGTGATACCTATTGACGCAGTGTTTTCTCCTATAAAAAAGGTTAATTATTCAATTGAAAATATATATCTTGTCGACGAAGATCAGTCTTATGATAAATTAATATTTGAAGTCTGGACAAATGGAAGTATTTCTCCAGAAGATGCTGTAGCGTGTGCATCGAAAACATTAAAAGATTATTATTCAGTTTTTATAAATTTTGAAGAAAAGGAAGATAATAAGATTGAAGATAAAATATCTAATGAAGAACAAGAAATAAAAAAATTGAATGACAATCTTTCACGAAGTGTTGAAGAATTAGAGCTATCAGTAAGATCGTCAAATTGCCTTAAAAATGCAAATATACGTACTATTGGTGAATTGGTGCAAAAGTCAGAAGGTGAAATGTTGCGGACTAAAAATTTTGGAAGAAAATCCCTTAATGAGATAAAAGAAATATTAACAGTGATGGGATTGCATTTAGGAATGAAAATGGACAATATGTCCTCCGAAAAGAAAAATGGAGATTAAATAAAGGAGTTTTTATCTATGCGACATCATATTGCTGGAAGAAAGTTCAGTAGGACATCTGCTCATAGAAAGGCTATGTATATTAATTTAGCTACTTCCCTATTCAAATATGAGAGAATTAAAACGACAACTCCGAAGGCGAAGGAATTAAGGTGTGTAGCTGAAAAATTGATTACATTAGGAAAAAAAGGTGATCTTAGTGCAAGAAGAAAAGTTCTTAGAGCGATAAAAGATCAAACTGTAGTTAAAAAATTATTTGATCAAATTGCTCCCAAATTTTTAAATCGTCCAGGTGGATATACAAGAATCTTGAAATTAGAACCCAAAAGACTTGATGGTGCTCAGATGGCGATAATTGAGCTGGTAGAAAATATTGATAGAGAAGAAGAAATACAGATGAAGGAAGATAAAATTGCAAAAAAAAAGAAGGATAAAATGAAAGATAAAAAAGAGTAGAGGTTATAAGGAATCGTTTTTTTAAATGGAATTGGCTGATACAATGAAAAGGCAAGGAAAGAAATTTCTTTGCCTTTTCTGTTTGAAATAATCATGTCTAGTTTCTGTGAAAAATGAAAAAAATGAAGACATCTAAATTTTCATGAATACTAGAGACATAGCACTGATTAAAATTTAATAGTTAGTCCGTCTCTAAAGAACACTCACAATCCTCAACCAATTTTCCCTCAGAATATTTTATACAGGTAACGTCGGGTCTATCTCCCATCCCATGATCTATAAAACCAGGGATGGCATCCATATCCAAGCTGGTCGTTTGACTAATATCGGGGATTTGTCTTCCACTTGTATCAGTAACTGAATTTAAAATTTGACTGACTTCAAGGGGTTTGATTATATAAACAGTCCCAGTTACTGAATCAGTAATTGTAGTGTCTGCTGCGATATTAATAATTTTATTAGAAATCTCCGTAGTCATTACCCAATTATTTTTCCTTAGTTCTTCCTCCATCATGGGTAGACCTCCCATCCAGCCATCATATTGAAGGGATAAAGTCCTTTGGTCTCCTACGTTGTTAGCTAGGGTAATAGAGTTGAATCGGACAGGATCATCTAACATTTTATAAGAACCATCTGTATTCTTTAAGTAGGTCACCTTTCCCCAGTTATCACTACTATTATTAGGATAATCCCAGTTAAACTGATTTGTTGTCGCCTGTCCATTCACGTAAGCGGTTAATCCCCACTTACCAGAGGTTACAACCTGGCCTGCTACAGCACCTTCATTTGGAGAACCATTAGAATCTCTGTCATTATTGCCGATGCTTTCATAGACAAGTTTTAAATAATTTGAATTTGTTGGATCAGTAATAAAGCGATAGGTTGAGCTGTTATCTGGATTCCATTGTTCTTTAAAGATCATTCCACTTGTGATTAATTCATTCACGTTAGTTGGGTTAGCTACTGTCTGTAATTCAACCTGGGTAGTATAATTAGATGATGATGTCTTTTTTACGATATAATTTGCCCCTTGAAAGTTGACATAGATCTCCTTTCCTATCGGGAAATTATATTCCTTATCCCCATCCTCATTAAATATAGGTGTCCAGGTTTCAGTGTTAAAGTCAATTATCTCTTTTTCAACCCAACCTGTTGTTCCTGTGCCAGTGTATTCAATATAGATATTTCCATTTATCATAACATGAAGATGTTCATGATCATTACTATCATCTATTGGAATCAATATTGTCCTTGGTGTCTTGACCGTCAGCCTGTGATTTTCTCCCTCTTCTGCCTCATAAAATCCATCACCACCATTATCAGAACTTGACTTTTCATAGACATAAAATTCGTTAAGGAGCCCTTCTATACGTACCTCCTTCCTGGTGTCAGTTGTACTTACAATCAAGGTCTCAAGACCAATCTCAGTTTCAAAATTGCCCTCATCATACCCAATACATTCTGGGGGATTTGGAGGCTCAGGCCAGCTCATCTCGGTACAATAAGTCCACGTCCCCCCAACATAAAAAAGATCGTAATTCTCATTCACCCAAATCTCTACTGGGATATTTTTGATATCTTCGATGTTTGCATCTATTGGTATCCTTTTTACAAATGTTCCAGTAAATGATGGCCCGACAATATAACTCTGTTGAGGCTGATTAGAAGGAATATCTTCACGGTATACAGTTGTACTTTCAGGGATTGTCTCTAAGTTGTTTTGTCCCCAAAGTTGGTGACGACCCTGCCAAGCTCCATAATAGGCATGTTTTTCCATCCCATTTGTATTATATCTGATCGGAAAACCAAAGGACTTTGTTTTCTTTATATCCTCTCCAGTACTACTATTATATACCCCGTATCTATGAGTCATTTCAGTGATTGAGGTTCTATCCTTATACTGGATATCAGCATTCCCCTCTTTAACAGCTAAAAAGGAGCTATTGTAGGCATAGGTAACTATAGTTGGCTCAATAGTAGATGGATCAGAGACAGCATCAGGGCCAAAAAGTTGTTCAAAATCTATAAACTTAACCTTTCCATATCCTTCTGTATCTGATTTATACATAATCGCCTTAGATTCAATGGTTATTTGAGCACTTGTCTTTTCAATGTCTTCGGGCATTCGTTCATAGACTGTTATAATAGATTCCCCATTCTCTCCAATAGAGGCTGATGCAGCAAAAAAATCATCGTTATTTTCATCAAATTTTACGTTTGCTGTCCAAATCCCGTAATCTTGATATGAACCATCTGCCTTCTTTGTTGGAGCCAGGTAAATTTTAAACTCTCCTTTCGCATAAAAGAATTCTCCATTTTCTTCCTCTTCTATCCACAATCTAACCCTCAATATACTTTCTGTTATCTTGTTAGTTTCAACAGTCCAGGACTCAAGGTTTTTCATGTCTATCCCATCTTTTTCCTCTTCCCAGGCTACCATTGCCTTATAAGCACAGGTATCGACATTATCGATATCATCTCCATCCAGATCATCTCCATCCTCTTCACTTTCAGCTTCATCATTATCGTAGTCGGTCTGTTCAAGGGCGTCAAGTACCTTCTCGATTGTTTTATATTGCTCAAGGGTGTGTTCTTTGACATATTTTCTAGTTTCAGCCTTGTTGTAATCACTGTTTTCGTCTGTAATAGCACCAAGAGTCCTCAACAAGCCTAATAGCCCATATCTTGAACCAGCTACAGTATAGGAAGAGTTTGTGGCGTTTTCGTTTGTCGGGATAGCTGAGAGCTCTGTTGGAAGGCTATAGCTACTAGAGGATGTTGAGGCTTGATCACCTCCACCCCCGCCACAAGAAAAAAGATAGGGAGTCATTGAGATAATAATGAACAAACATAAAACTAGTAAACGATATTTACTTGTATTAGGTTTCATATTTACTCCTTTATCTTTTTAAAAAATGTAAATTGACAACAGAAAGTTAGGGATGGGAACAAAATAAATTAACCAAAATTAGTAATAATTTGCCCCACTCTTTAAAAAAATAAATAAAGATTGCCACAAAGGACACCGAGAACACAGAGGAAAAAACAAAGTAAAATAATAGGTTATTTGAAAATCTCTGTGAACTCTGTGGCTAATTTATTATTTCCTTATTTTTTATTTTTGGTTAATTTATTGAATCTTTATTCCTTAACATGTACCCATTCCAAAAATAAATCCTCGATAGACATAAAGTAAAAAAGCTACTTTATGTCTATCGAGGATTTATAAACCCAATCTGATAATTACTCCCCTGCCTCCCTGTGAACCAAACCAGATCATTCGCATCATAAGTAGAATCATTTAAGGTGCAAATAGAATCAATCCCATCCTCTTGCCAGATTGTGGGACTGCTGGTTGAAACGACATCTAATAAGGGATTAATCGAGGCCCTTTGCCAATTAATCCCATCCGTAGAAGTAGCGAACCCGACATGGGTTTTACTATTTTCATCCCTGCCAATATAGAGCATTTTCCAACAACTATATTGATTATCCCAACCTACATTTGGCTGAATAGTCCCATTACTATCCCAATTAGCTAAAGCTAATCTTGATGTCCCTGTAAAACTTGTAAGACTACTACTTGACCAGGTTGTCCCATCACTTGAGGTGGTATAATATATATTTGCCCCATCATCGTACCACATTTTATACTTAGGGGTTGCAGAGGCATTATAAAAGACACATGGATTGGCACCAGTTATGTTCAGATGTGTCCTTGAGGTTGTGGGGGTATCAGTAACTGAAGGCCAGGTGCTCAAACCAGACCAGTCTACGTAAGATAAAACAGTATCACCATTTTCCTCCTCCGCTGTTGTATACCACATCTTATAAACAGGGGTAGATGTCTCCTCTATCTTATGGATCTGGCCAGCCTCGATCTTTGTAAAATCAGTGCTTTCATCAGGTGCAAGTACCTTTGTATGACCTGTCCAGGTAATCTTATCAGTTGAGGTTGAACGGCCAAGACACCATTTTGTCTCAACATTGTCGTAATAGGAATAGAATATAGTATAGGTTGAACCATTATAGAAGACATGGGGGGATTTAAAACCATACAATGAAGATTCTGAGAAGGAGAGGTAATTACCACTATTTTGGATGTATTGCCTGAGGTTAAGTGGTTGCAGGGTAAAATCTATAGTTGTAGTTTCACCAGCTAATAAATCAACTATCTGTTGGGCGGAATAAAGCTTATCATTATAACTATTATAGGCTATAGCTTCAAACCTTACGCCTGTTTGGGCATTTAATTCTAGAACTACTTCTGTCCCATCAAGGGGTATATTTTGAACTACGGGTTGGGTTAATCTAACGGAGCTTACATCAGCAGGCACAGAAGAGTCAAGGGTAGAAAATCCTCCTGTCTCGTTGGTGGAATAAGGGGCATTAGTGGAACCAAGTGAGACAACAACCATGGCCTTATCTGCTGATTGATCAGATTCGGACGGGGAATTGCCTATACTGTTGTTACTCACATCACCACCTCCGCCACAGGCAGTGATGGATATTAACATAAGGAAACTTAACAACATTATAAGACAGCTATTTTTTTTCATTTAATCCCCCCTTTTTTTACAAACGATAATTGGAGTTTCCCAGGCAGAAGCATCATCAGCTTCTCTCACTACAATCTCATTGATTTTTTCTTCTGAGTATCTCTTTGTTGAAAAACTAAAAAGCCTACACTTCCAAGGGATAAAATAAAAAAACTATTTTATCCCTTGGAAGTGTAAGCTAAAACCTAATATTTACCTTTACCTTTGCCTTAGTTTGGCTAGGCGGTGGTGGTGGCGGCGGTGGTGGAGGCGGTAAAGAAAGTTTAGGCAGTGATGAGGCTGCTGGTAATGGAGTATTCAGAATGGCAGAATCATCCTTAGCCTCTTTTGAACCGGTCTCCTTTTGTTGCCCTATTTTTTTTCCAACTTCTTCTTTTTGCTCAATCTCACTTTTAAGCTCAGTTTCTATCTGAATCTGCTGGATCTGTTGCGGAGTTAAAATCTTTGGGGTTTCAGGAGGCTGATTGGCCTCGATATGTGTACTCATATTTTTGGTTAAGGTTATCTCTTGAGAGATATTGATATTTTTGGCAAAGACCTCTCCCTCAAGGACAATTATCTGAGTCATTTTCGGGGATATAACCTTAGTGATGAAAGTTGTCCCCCTTACCCCCATTACTGCTGTGGGTGTTTCAACCTCAAAGGTCGAATCCTTGCTCGCGCTCTTTCCGACTAATGATCTTACATTTCCAATTATTGTCTTAAAAATAAATTTCCTAAATTTACTCTCTTCAGCATAGACCTGTTCCTTTATCTCTAATTTTGTATTTTCTCCTAAGCTCAATATACTGCTATCCTCAAATCTTATCTTGACCTTAGTTCCAGTTTTAGTCTCAATAACATCCGTTGCATTGACGAGATCATTAAGATTCAATTTAGTAGTCTCCTGACCACCCCCATGGTAAAGTATGGCTTCCCCTTCGATTCCGACAATGGTTCCAGCCCCGTAGGCGATAAATGGGGTAAACACCAGGACCAAACCTAACAGGATCATTCTAAAGATTTTATTGGGTAAATTCATAATATTTGTCTCCTTTATAAATTAGCCACATTTATTTTTTCTCAAATTTTTAGCTTCTATATTTTTTTCAGTATCTCATCTCAAAACTAGTTGAAAATACATCCTTCTCATAGTCATACTCTGCACAGTTTGAATCACTGCGCGTATGAGAATAGCCTACACAAGCCCGAAAATGCTTACCAAAATCTCTAGCTAAGGTAATATCCCCATTCCACACCTCATCCTCCCTTTTCTTCCCATAGGTTGAATGAACGTGATTATAATCTTGAAGATAATAATGACCATTAAGATCGAATTCAAGCTCCCAAAAAGGAATAACCTTAATCCCAAGAGAATATTTATGGCCATCATAATCATAATTAGTTCCAATAGTGTTTTCCTGATCATACTCATACCCTATCCTTGGCTGGATTTTATTATCCAAAAAAAACAGATATTGAAAAATCCCTCCGCCATTATTCTTCGCATCTCTGGAGTCATGATCAGGGTCAGTAATTATCGCTTCGGCAAAATCTTTATTTTGATAAGTATATTTTAGCTGGGTCATGGTGTGATGGCCTTCAAAAATAGTCAAAATTGGAGTAAGACAGTGTAATTTTAGATAGTGTTCATCCTCTAAACTAAAATAACTATAGGTATGTTGGATATGAAGTTGATAGAGATTTGGCTGGCTATAAGCTAGATAAACGGTAGGAGATACGCCCTGCATATTGTAGGCATGAAGTTCACCATATTTACTATCATAATAATAAAAATATGTCCCAATCCTCCAATTATCAGTCCAGATTGGATCTATTCCCAGCTTAAAGGTAAAGATGCCTTTACTATCACCCTTACTACTTATATTTGTTGAGACATTGGCAAGTGGTTCGAGAGATACATTATTATCATATTCATAAGTTAAGCTGAAAGAAACATTAACAGGTCTTCTCTCTTCGAGGGTTTTGTTTATAGAATCGAGAAACTTAGCAGCATAAGTTACTACCTCTGTTTGTTGCCCTGCTTCTTTAACTGTCTGGAATTCCTTTTTAGCCTCTTGAATTTTGCCTGTTTTGTAATAGGCAAAGCCAAGGTAGTAATGGATATATTGGGTCTGGGAGGGAGATTGTTTTTGTCCTTTGGCCTTATTTAATTCTTGTACAGCCTCTTCAAATTTCTCTAGTTTCACACATACAAGACCTAATTCAAAATGGATACCCTCTCTTTCTGGATTTAGATCTACTGCTTGCTTTAGATGAATGAAGGACTTTTGGGGTTCTCCAATCCGATCATAACTTAATCCTAGATAGTAATTATTATCAGCATCCTTTGGGTTGTATTCAACAGCTTTTTTAAATTTTTTCTGGGCATGCTCATAATTACCTTCGCTAAATTCTAGCATGCCTTCAGAGAAAAAAACTTCGGATAAGGTGTCAGCTCTGGCAGGTAAGGTTAAAGATGTTAGATAAAGGAATAAAAATACTATAAATAAAAAGTCCCTCTCCTTAAAAAAATAGTATCTTTTTTTCAACTAGCCCCCCTTTTTTCAATTCAATGATGAATCAGTTATGTTTTAAAAATCTAAAATGAGAATTGTTAAAGATGTCTATTAAAAAATTTACAAAAACAATTAAATTATATTATAATAGCTAAAATTCAACTTGTCCAAGGAAAAATTTAATTGTAAGACTAAGGAGAGGTTGAAAAAAGAGAAAAATGAAGAAAAAAATTTAATTTTAAAAAATAATCGTATCCTCTTCAAAAAGTAAGGTAATAATGTTCAGGGCAATTTTTTTTTAGTCTTTAGCCCTGAAAGGGCG
>JAZDLJ010000134.1:0-13109 GCA_043802115.1 bacterium
ATTTCAATCGTCCCTACGGGACTCTCTTGTTTTTGATGCCTTATTAACCCAGCAATAAATTGCTGGGCTATTTTCAATTGTCCCTTCGGGACATTACAATGTCTGTTTAAAACTATCGGTTGACCACACACTTTTTGAGAAATTACATAAGTTCTCTGTAACTATTTGATATTTACGATTATCTTATTTAGGCATTTAAACCAATAAAATTTAATATATTCAACATATTAAATAACTATTCATTGAGAACTTATCACTGTCTAGCTTTCTTTTAATATTAAATAATCTCCCTACTCTTCCTGATCGCAACTTCCTGAAACTGCTAATTTATTAAGAAGTTCTTGTAACTTTTTTAACTCTTCAGGCTTTAACCCTTTTAACCTCTCTTCAGGCTTTAACCCTTTCAAAATTTCCTTCGTGTCCAATCCCTCCAACCTCTCCTCAATGCTCATGGTTCTCCCATATTTCTTTTCTAGTGACTCCCAAACAATCTTTTCTATCAAATCCATATCAGCAATAAATTCTGGTAATTGGCGAATTTCAGTATTATTCATGCATACTTCCTTTTATCCCCCTCACAATCTCTCCTTAATCTCCTCCGCACTCCCCGCCTTTCTAACCAACTCCTTAATCTTTTCAATCTGTTTCAACTCAGTAATGCCTTTTATCTTCTCCATCAAGGTCTTTCCTTGCTTCCCAAATTTTATCTCCAAAGCCAATTCTATCCCTTCAAGAACGCCTTCCCTCTTTCCTTCCCTCTTTCCTTCCCTCTTTCCTTCCCTTTCTCCTTCCTTAAAGGCAATCTCACCAATACAACTCATCCTCTCAGTTAATCCCATATCTGAATTACCTCCCTTCATTTTCTCCATCTCTTCTTGGAAGATACGTTCTTCCTCTTTAGGTAAAAAAAGCAACCCATCTATAAAAATAAATATCTTCCGGATATTTTCCTTATCACACCCTGCCTTAAACAATAACCTTATTAATCTAAGTTTAAAACTATACCTCTTTTTTTTGCTCCTCAAACTCTCTATAAAGTATATTCCAGCAAGGACAACTAAGGCAAATGGATTCTTCGATTCCTCTAATTCTTTTTTATCTTGTTCAATGATCTTGTACGTCCTGTACTCATACAACAACCTTGTCCGATAAAAACCATACTCATATCGCTCTGGCTTAAAATTTTTATATCTATCTGTAAATAAAGCTAAACCTATGATATTCTTCTGATATCTATCTAATATCCTATAAAAATAGGTGAACATCCGCCTACTAAATTCTTCGTCCCTGTACCCTTGTATCTCTACGTGAATCAATATCCATTTCTCTGTTCCATCTTTTAAACAGACCTTTATAAGTTTATCAACATACCTTTGATTCTCCTCTGATTCTGGGAATAAAACAGCCAGTTCCTTATCCAAAAATTCATAACCTTTATCAAAATCTACATCAACATAGAGATCCGGCATAAAAAACAGCACAAAATCCTGAAATAGGTCTTCTATTATCCCCTTCCAAAGCAGATCGCTCTTTTGGATTTTCTTCTTTTCTTTCTTCACCTAGGACATCTCCAAATTTAGAAATCTAACACCCCCTCAGGCACATCCTCATCCCCAATTGGCCCAAGGGCTGCAAAAGTAAGATGACTTCTATCCAGAAAATCATTAGCTATCTTGTAAATATCATCAAGATCAACCTTCTGGATATCTGCTATGACCTCATCCAAAGAAAAATATCTATTAAAATACATTTCCTGAACCGCAAGTCTTTCCATTCGATTATTTGTACTCTCAAGACGTAGCGTTGAATTTCCTTTAAAGTTCTCCTTTGTCCTTTGTAACTCAGAAGATGTAACCCCCTTTTCTTTTATAGAGAGAAATTCTTCAAAGATCAATTGTAATACCTCTAATAAGGTATCCTTACTACATCCAGCGTATGTATAGAAAATTCCCGTATCTTTAAAGGAGTTAACACAAGAATAGATTGAATAGACTAATCCCCTCTCCTCCCTTACCTTTTGAAATAATCGGGAACTCATCGATCCCCCCAATATACTACTAAATACGTAGGAAGCATATCTATCCTTATGGGTAAAAGGTAACCCCTTAACGCCTAAATAGAAATGAACTTGTTCTAATTCTTTATTAATTATAGTCTTACTAAAGGTTGGTTCTGAGACAGGAAGAGCAATCAGACATTCTTGTTTTTTCATAATCCCAAAATACGATTTTACTAACTGAACTGCCTGATCATGCTCAATATTACCAGCAATAGCAATAATAGTATTAGGGGCATGATAATTAGCTTGATAAAAAGAAGAGAGATCCTCGCGTGAGGCATCCTGAATAATCTCTCTTCTCCCAATAACTGGCCAGCCAAGAGGATTGGCAGGCCAGATATTTTCCATAAAGATATCATATAAATGTTCATCAGGGGCATCCTCCCCCATCCTTATCTCTTCCAGGATAACCGTCTTTTCTTTCTCTAATTCTTCCTCAGAAAAGGTAGAATTAAGGACAATATCTGCCAGGAGTTCTAAACCCAACTTGAAATGTTCATCTAAGACTTTAACATAGTAATAGGTATATTCGCGGCTAGTTGCAGCATTCAATGTCCCTCCTACTGAATCAATGGTCTCAGCAATATCTTTGGCTGTGCGGGTTTGAGTTCCTTTAAACATCATATGCTCAAGGAAATGAGAAATACCTTTTGACATCTCATTCTCATACCTTGAGCCTACTTTTATCCAGACACCGATACTCACTGATCGCACATCAGTCATAGACTCTGTAATAATTGTTAACCCATTATCCAAAACTGATTTTTTATACATATTATGGAGTTTCCCCTTCCTTTATGGCCTTTCGACTTAATTTAAGCCGACCTTGTTTATCTATTTCAATAAGTTTTACGGTTATCTCTTCACCTTCTTTCAATTCATCTTCCACATTTTTAACATGATAATCAGCAAGTTGAGACACATGTAATAGTCCATCAGTATTAGGAATAATTTCGACAAATGCCCCAAACTCCATAATCTTTTTGACCTTCCCTCGGTAGATCTTTCCTATTTCTGGTTCCTGGATAATATCCTCTATTTTCCTAATGGCCCTTTTAGCCGATTCCTCATCAACCGAGGCTATAGTTACATGGCCTGTATCCTCAATATTAATCTTAGCGCCAGTCTCCTCTATGATTCCTCTAATAGTCTTCCCTCCTGAACCAATAATCTCCCTGATTTTATCCACCTTGACTTGCATGGTAAATATCCTCGGCGCATAGGTCGAAAGTCCTTCTCGTGACTTTACAATTGTCTGATCCATAGTATCCAGGATCTGCATCCTTCCTTCTTTAGCTTGAGCCAAGGACTTTTGCAATATCTCCCCTGTTATACCGTTTACCTTAATGTCCATCTGTAGGGCTGTTATCCCTTCTCGGGTACCAGCTACCTTAAAATCCATATCTCCACAATGATCCTCATCACCAAGGATATCGCTTAAGATAACAAATTTACCTGTTTCTTCTTTAATAAGTCCCATAGCTATCCCTGCTACCGCTGATTTAATCGGAACTCCAGCATCCATTAAGGCTAGACTACCAGAGCATACTGTAGCCATAGAAGACGACCCATTAGATTCTAAAATCTCAGAGACAATCCTTACAGTATAAGCAAACTCCTTTGGTGCAGGCAATACCGCCTTTAAAGCACGCTCTGCTAAAGCGCCATGTCCTATTTCCCTCCTTCCCGGGCCTCTTATGAATCCTACCTCAGCCACACTAAAAGGAGGAAAATTATAATGTAACATAAATGTCTTTGAAGACTCCCCTTCTAAATCATCCATCCTTTGTTCATCTTCTTTTGTACCTAAAGTTACAATACCTAAGGATTGAGTTTCTCCACGAGTAAACAAGGCTGATCCATGAGTCCTTGGTAATAAACCTACCTCCGAAGTAATGGGTCTTATGTCTATAAGCGATCTTCCATCAATCCTTTTTTGTTCATTAAGAATTTGTAATCTTAAAATATCCTCTCTGGTCTTTTCCAATATATGATTGATAGCTCTTACCTTATATTCCTGACCTTCTCCATATTGTTCAATAGTCTCTTCTTTTATCTTAGCAAATACAGCCTGTCTCTCTAGTTTAGCTTTTATTGAAAAAGCCTCTTTCATCTTTCCAATTACACCCTCTTTTACTATCTTTTCTAATTCCTTATCAACCTCTTGATGAATTAATTTCCGTTTAGGTATTCCAATCTTTTTTTGAAGTTCTTCTTGTAAGGAGATTATCTTTTTTATCTCTTCATGGGCAAAACTAATCGCACCTAGCATAATCTCCTCTGAAACCATATTGCCACCACCTTCTACCATTACAACAGCATCTTTTGTCCCAGCAACTACCAGGTCAATAAGACTTGCCTCTTTCTGAGAAGATTTAAGATTAAGGATATATTCATCATTTATCCTACCAACTCGAACAGCAGCCACAGGACCTTCAAAAGGTATATCTGAAATAGTCAAAGCTGTAGATGCGCCTGTTAAGGCTATCACGTCAGGGTCATTCTCGGAATCTGCTGATAGGACTGTTGCAACAATCTGAGTTTCATTTTTATAACCTTCAGGAAACAGTGGCCTTAATGGTCTATCAATAAGCCTTGAGGTCAGAATCTCTTTGTCCCTGGGTCGACCTTCTCTCTTATAAAATCCACCTGGAAATCTGCCAACAGCATAAGTCTTTTCTATATAATGAACAGTCAGAGGAAAAAAATCTATATTTTCTTTAGCCTCTCTTGCAGCAACCGCAGTTACTAAGACAGCAGTATCTCCATATTTTATTAATACTGATCCATGAGCCTGTTTAGCCATTTTCCCTGTTTCTATTGATAACTTTCTTCCTCCAAATTCCATCTCAACTAAATTTATCATCTTTAATTTATTTCCTCCATTTTTTTTTTAAAAAATCTTTCCTGGGCTCAATTAGACAGGTGTGCTTAAAAGTGCCTAAAAATAGTTACTTTTTTAGCTTTAGGCACTTTAATTACTCCCAACTTAATAATAGATACTACTCCAACTTGGGTTTTTCTAATTAATTGTATTAATTAAACATAGTAGCATAAAGTAAAAAGTAGCAAAGGCACTGAGGCACAAAGGAAAAACAAAAAAACCTTAAAAACTTTGTGCCTCAGCGCCTCAGTGCCTTAACCTACTGATCTTTAACTAACCTAACAGGTCTTACCTAGGCTAATAGTTACCAAGAAAAACCTAAGTTGGAGTAATATAAGCACACCAAGAATGAAAGAGCCTTATTTTCTTATACCCAATTTTGTGATTACTTCTTTATAACGGTTTGAATTTATCTTCTTAAGATAATCCAACATCCTTCTTCTCTGCCCAACAACCTTAAGCAATCCTCTACGTGAATGATGATCCTTTTTATGAATCTTAAAATGCTCTGATAGATAACCAATCCTCTCACTCAACAAAGCAATTTGAACCTCTGGTGAACCTGTATCACCATCATGAAGTTTATATTTCTGGATCACTTCACATTTTTTTTCTTTTTGTAATGGCACGTCCTTTTCCTCCTTTCCACTGCCAACAGACAGAAAGTAGCTTTTTTACTTTCTGTCTGTTGGCGGTTTTTTTATTTTTTTAATCTAAAAAATATCCTGTATCTTGTAAGTTATTATATTCTCCTTATAATCTATCTCATTAGCTATCGCAATTAATCTACCTTCATAGCTATACAACTTAAAAAATTTAAAAAAACCTTCTTCTCTCTCCTTTGTTCTTTGTTCTTTATTATTAAAAGCGAAAGATGAGGCCAGGTTTTCAGCCCCCCTTACCATCTCGTGAACTACATGTGTCTCATCTACCCATCTCCCCTTCTTTAAAGAAACTGAATTATTAAAGCAAGAATCTCTTTTTAAAATTAATGAAGGTAGATGCCTTAGACTATTTTCTACAGAGTATATTTTATCACTTACCTTCCCTTGTTCAACCAAATTCTTTAGTTCTGTAAGATTAACTGAGTCATCGAGTTCAAACGCCCCGGACTTAAGTCTAACTAATGAGACTAAATGAGCCCCACATCCAATAGTTTCTCCTATATCAGCACATAAAGTCCTTATATATGTCCCTTTTGAACATTCTACAACAAATTCAGCAAAAGGATAAGTAAAATTAATTAGCTCCAGGCTAAAAATCTTAATATTACTAGCCTTTCTCTCTACAGTCTTACCCTCTCGAGCTAGTTCATATAGTCTTTTCCCTTTATGTTTTTTAGCAGAAAACATTGGGGGTATCTGTTTAATTTCTCCAATAAAACTAACAAGCGTTTTTTTGAAGCTAGCCTCACTAACAACAAAATCCTTCGTCTCTTTAATTATTTTACCTGTCGCATCCTGGGTATCAGTACTCACACCTAACTTCATGATAGCCCTATATGATTTGTTCGCACTTATTAAAAATTGAGAAAGTTTAGTAGCCTTGCCAACACATATAGGCAATACCCCTTCTGCTGCTGGATCAAGGGTTCCAAGGTGTCCGACCTTTTTTATACCAAGAATATGCCTAACTTTAGCAACTACGTCATGGGATGTCATGCCCTGAGTTTTGTTGATATTTAAAACACCATTTAGATTGTCGTTGTTCATATTAAATTATACTTTTTCTGTATCCTCTTCAAAAAGTATGATAAGCCAAGTACTAACTTCAGATAATAAAAAAAAGACTTTTTAGACACGGATTAACACAGATTAACACGGATTTTAAAAACATTAAAAATTTAACAATCTTACATTTAATTAAAAGTTTTAATCTGTGTAAATCCGTGTTAATCCGTGTCAAAAAAATTAGATTTTATCTTTTACCATAAAATTTGAAGAGGATACCTTTTTCTTTTAGTTTAAAAAAGTTCAGAATGATATTTAAGATAACTAAAAACAGAACATAAGGGAAAAAAATTGTGAACTAACAGTTTAATTTCATAAGCTATGCTGTTAATAGCATAGCTTTAACGAACTCGTCATCCCCTTCAATAGAGCAATAGTTGATAAAACAGCTAAATAACTAGACCTAGGATTAAACGGACAAGGAACGTTTTCAGTCCTGGTTTCAATCTTACCAAAATCTCCCTCAACAGTGATCTCATGCGAATTAACATCTGTATTGGGATTAGCAACAATTTTCACAATTGTCATGTCAGGCCCAATCCCTGCAATACTTAATGATATGGCAACATTAATATTTTTAGGAAAGGCATTGATAGCCTCTCTAGCTGTACCTTCAAAAATTACAGTTGGAACGTTTATCCTAAACAAATCTATATTCTTATCCTTAATATAAGGAGCACCTTCTAGTCCCTTTGGTGGTTTAGTAGTCGTTAAGGTAACTTTCTTTATTCCTCCAGAGGCTGCAGCAGCTTTAACAGCATCTAATCCTGCGATTGCTCCTGAAGGGATATAAACCTGAGTTTCCTTGTTCTTCCTTATAAGATCAAGTAAATCTGGCTCACTAACTAGTCCACCTACACTCAATACTAATATATTTCTCTTTTTTAAAATAGTATTTCTCACAAGCCCAGGGACTACCTGTGGACAGGCTGATTCGATTGTCAAATCTACCAAATCCACTAATTCAAGATTAGACACAACAGATGGCTGCGAACTTAATAAATTTGCAAGGTTTCTAGCCCTCTCTCTATCAATATCCGCCAAGGCTTTTAATTCAAAATATTCTTCTCTATCTAGAAATTTTGCTAAGTAATTGCCTATATTGCCACAACCAACTATCCCTACTTTAAATTTGCTCATAGTTACATTTTCTCTATTTCAAACTTTACTCAACAAAGACAAGTTCTCTCCAAATCTCTTTGTTAATCAGTGCCTTAACTTCTGCCTTTCCCCATCTTCTCAAAAAAACTTGTGAATCAAAACTTCTCTATCTCAATTCTTTCAATTCCATCATCCTTATCAACTTTATCTACATCCTTTTCTATTAGATTTTTTTCAAAATCTTCCCATGACACATCACCTGTCGATTGGATTCCACTGCATTTGAGAGCGAAATCTTCAGGATTACTGCTAAGCCCTAGAGCATCTTCGTAACTGATTAATTTTTTAGCATAAAGCATCATTAATGACTGATCAAAAGTCTGCATCCCATACTGAGAAAGTCCTGCAGCCATTGCCTCCCTTATCTGGCTTGTCTTGTCTTTTTCTATAATACACGCTCTTATCTTTGCTGTTGAAACCATGACTTCTACTGCTGGGATTAGGCCTTTTCCATCTATTTTTGGAACTAGTCTTTGAGAAATAATACCTCGAATAACAGAGGCTAGTTGCAAACGAATCTGTTTCTGTTGATAAGGGGGAAAAACTGAGATTACTCTGTTAATAGTCTCAGTAGCATCAAGAGTATGCAAGGTACTTAAAACAAGATGACCTGTTTCTGCTGCTGTAATAGCAGTCTCGATTGTCTCCAAATCTCTCATTTCACCTACTAGAATTACGTCCGGATCTTGACGCAAAGCACTACGTAAAGCTGTTGCAAAAGAACGGGCATCAGCGCCTACCTCCCTTTGACTTATGAGGCTTTTTTTATCTCTATAAAGATATTCTATAGGGTCTTCAACAGTGATTATATTTTCATTCCTATTAGAATTAATATAATCTATGATACCTGCCAGTGTTGTTGATTTACCTGACCCTGTAACTCCTGTAACTAAAATAAGCCCTCTTGTCTCCATCGAAAGTTTTTCAACGACTAATGGAAGGTTTAGTTCCCTTATTGTCTTAATATCAAAAGATATTACTCGAAAAATAATTCCAATAGTTCCCCTCTGTTGGAAAATATTTACACGAAATCTACCAACTCCTTTCAAACCATAAGCTAGATCTACATCTAAATCCATTTTAAACTTCTGTTTTAATTGCTCATTCATGAGAGAACTAGCAATGGCTACTATATCTTCTGGCATTATTCTTTTATATTCTAACATTGGCGTTAGACTCCCGTTTATCCTTAGGACAGGAGGTGAACCAACCTTAACATGGAGATCAGATGCATTTGCTTGGATTGCTAATCTTAAAAGTTCTTTTATATCCATAAGTTATTCCTCATCCTCAACCATTGCCTCTTCTTGATCTTTAATCTTCAAAGTCTCAATTCCGTTTTGAGGATATCGAGTTTACTTCTTACTGTTTGTTCAATGTTTTTAGAAAGATCTTTATTCTCCCTTAAAAATTTTTTTGCATTTTCCCTTCCTTGGCCTAATCTAACATCATTAAAAGAGAACCACGTCCCGCTTTTATCAACAACATTCTTCTCAATAGCAACATCTAACAAACTACCTTCATAAGAGATACCTTCGCCATAAATTATATCAAATTCTGTTTCTTTAAACGGGGCTGCTAATTTATTTTTTACAACCTTCGCCTTAACTCTATTCCCAATAATATCCTGCCCTTCTTTAATAGCCGCAATTTTTCTAATATCAATTCTTAGAGAGGAATAAAATTTTAAGGCCCGACCTCCTGTTGTTGTCTCTGGGCTGCCAAACATAACTCCTAGTTTATCTCTAATTTGATTAATAAAAATTACACAGGTCTTAGACTTAGAGATAGTTCCGGTTAGTTTTCGTAATGCCTGGGACATTAATCTTGCCTGTAGCCCCATATGGGAGTCACCCATTTCACCTTCTATCTCAGCCTTTGGAACTAAAGCTGCCACGGAGTCAATAACTATAACATCTATTGCGCCACTCCTTACTAATGTCTCTGTTATCTCTAGGGCTTGTTCTCCAGTATCAGGTTGAGAAAGTAATAAATTATCAATATTAATACCCAGAGCTTGCGCATAAAGAGGATCCAAGGCATGCTCTGCATCTATAAAAGCAGCCATCCCGCCATTTTTTTGAGCTTCAGCTATAACATGAAGAGCCAAGGTAGTCTTTCCAGATGATTCAGGACCAAAAAGCTCTACCACCCTTCCTCTTGGCACACCACCAATCCCTACAGCTATATCAAGACCCATTGCACCTGTGGAAATAGTTTCAATATCCATCAGCACTCTTCCATTGCCTAAACGCATTATCGAACCTTTTCCAAATTGTTTTTCTATCTGTAAAATGGCTAGATCTAATGCTTTATTCTTATTACTTTTTTCGAGATCATTCTTATTATTTTTATCATTCTTACTACTATTTTTTTCTAAATCCATTGGGATTCTCCTTTAACACCTTTAACAGATATAAAGTAGCTTTTTTACTTTATATCTGTTAAAGGTGTTATTTTTTTAATTATACTACTCCAACTTAGGTTTTTCTTGGTAACTATTAGCCTAGGTAAGACCTGTTAGGTTAATTAAAGATCAGTAGGTTAAGGCACAAAGGCACAAAGTTTTTAAGGTTTTTTTGTTTTTCCTCTGTGCCTCAGTGCCTTTGCTACTTTTTACTTTATGCTACTATATTTAATTAACACAATTAGTTAGAAAAAACTAAGTTGGAGTAGTATAATACTCAATCCTCAAGTTTTTTTGTCTGATATCTGGTTAATCTTGTGACCTCTACCAAAAAATAAAAAAATTAGACAGGATAAAAGCAGGATTAAACAGCTCTCATAATTATCAGGCTTATATAAAAGCCAAAAAAAAAGCTTGATCATCTTTACTTATGTATTTATTTTATACTTCCAAAATCATCATCCCAACAAAGATCAAAGGTGTTTCCTTCCGATTTAGAATTATTTTTAAAGTGTATAACTATTGAATCCATTCTATTTTAAGATTTATAAAAAGAAATAACCTTGAAAAATTTGGGCACTGTCCATCCATAACGGAGCATTTTTAAAATTAAAACAACGCTTGCAAGGGGATAAAATAAAAAGGCTATTTTATCCCCTTGCAAGCATAAACAAGCAGTTTCCTCCTAATCATGTCTAAGGCCGCCTGAGTGGTCTTGTATTTTATCTCTTCTCTAGTTGTGCCAAAGATATATCTCTTACAATCAATCTCATCTTTAAAGATAACACAGATATAAACAAGTCCAACTGGCTTCAGAGAACTTCCTCCTGTCGGTCCAGCAATACCAGTCACCCCAATCCCAATATCTGTCTTGCTTATCCTTTTTATATTTAAAGCTAATTCCCTAGCCACCTCTTCACTTACTACTCCCTTACTTTTAATTACCTCGGGATCAATATCTAACAGCAATCTCTTTGATTCATTACTATAGCATACAATTCCTTCTTCAAAATATTGCGAACTGCCAGAAATATTTGTTAATCTATGCGATAATAATCCCCCACTACACGATTCAGCCACAGCTAGTTTCAGGTGAGATTGTTTTAGCATCTCAGCAACCACTTCTTCCATAGGCTGTAAACTTGATCCATAAATAAAAATGCCTAAACGGTCTTTAACTTCATCTTCAACCTTATAAAATATCTGAGAGGCGATATTATCTTCTTTTCTAAATTTAAGTTCTAAAATGATATCAACACCATCTAAACCCTCAAAAAATCTTATGTTCGGGCCATCAGGGTCTTTCTTTAAATCAAAAAGTTTCTCTTCTATCTTGCTTAAATCAAGTCCCCAGGTCTTAAAACTCCTTCTCATTAATAATAATCCTTGTTTTGAAATTTCTTTTAAGGTAGGGACAACAGAAGAGGCCATCATGCTTCTTAAATCATTGAGGTGATTTGGCAAAGAAATTATTATCTTGTTTTTGTATTCTATAAAAAAACCTGAGACCGTACCTATCTTATTTTCAATAAGCTTACTATCCCTTAACACCAATGCCTTAACTTCTTCTTGACGGGGCATGGACTTACCTTGTGCCTCAAACTTCTCCTTAAGCTTTAATAGAAGAGCCTCATCTAAAATTAATCGTTTTCCTAAGACCTTAGCAATGGTCTTTTTTGTAATATCAAAAACCTCGGGACCCAATCCACCTATAAAGATAATTATATCAGAACGACCTAATGCACTTAAAAAACTATCTTCAACATAAGAGGGATCCAGTCCAACAATTACATTGCATCTTATGTCAATATTCAGAGAAGATAACTGATCTACTATAAAAAAAGAGTTTATAGTTTCATTTTTTCCAAATAATAAACTTTCCTCAACAGTAATAATTTCAGCATTCAAGAATTATCTTGTCCTCCAATTAAAACGGGCAGAAAGTAGCTTTTTACTTTCCGCCTGTTTTAAATATTATTTTAAAAACTTAAATTATCGCCCTACGGTCGAACAGAGACCAGCAATTCTCATTTCGACTTATTTGTTGATGTGCCTCCAAAATTTGCTTCACTCGTAGAGTAGTCTTTTTGAATTTTCTAAGTTTGCTTCTCTAAATTGCCTAACTCGCTTCGCTCAAACAGAAATAATTTTATGGAAAACTGTGCTAAAAAAATTTACAAATAGCCTACTAAATAACTCACTCCAGCAAAATTTTTATCTTCTTTTGTCCTAGAGAATAGGGTATTTATTTTGGAAAGACATCTAATGTTCATGCTAGATGTAACTGTATCTAATTATATTTTAAATAACTATAATAATATACATATATATTCTAAATAAATCTTAACCTATTGTCAAGTAAAATGCCTTATCTCATCAGGTTAACTACATGAAATTTTATTATTTTTTACATTTCGTGTTTTTATTCGTAAAATTAATCGATTTCTGAGATCGACAAGTTTCTTCAATAAGCGTGCCTGTGTCATCTTCGCAATTATTGGTTCTTCTGAAATATGCCGCCCCCCCTTGCCCAACATTGGTAGTAAATTATTCGAATTTTCCTATAGCCAAAACCATCACCTAATTTAAAAACTTATGAGAAGTATGTAGTTTCTGGATGCCTTAACAAATTGTTTACGTTAACTATATTTTTCAAATTGTGAAATTTGGGCTCAGCAATTCTCATTTTGACTTATTTGTTGATGTGTCTCCAAAATTTGCTTCATTCGTAGAGTAGTCTTTTTGAATTTTCTAAGCTTGCTTCCCTAAATTGCCTAACTCGCTTCGCTCAAACAGAGGCAATTTTACGGAAAGTTGCGCTAAGAAAATTTACAAAAAGCCTACTAAATACTCACTCAGCAAAATGTT
>JAZDLJ010000426.1:0-3598 GCA_043802115.1 bacterium
CTCTTAATCAACAATAGAAGAGGTAAAAGATCTAGTTACGCAACGTTTCAATCCTTGTTTTAATGGAAGTCCCTCTTAATCCAAAATTTGAACATGCCAATAAAATGATCGACAGGTGGTTTCAATCCTTGTTTTAATGGAAGTCCCTCTTAATCTTTGGAAACACTGATTTTCAGTCTCTAGGGTTGAAGTTTCAATCCTTGTTTTAATGGAAGTCCCTCTTAATCCCTACTGGACAGACCTACAAAACCAAAAACAGGTTTTATTGTTTCAATCCTTGTTTTAATGGAAGTCCCTCTTAATCAAATTAACTCTAAATGTGAGTGCTGCTGGAGATACGTTTCAATCCTTGTTTTAATGGAAGTCCCTCTTAATCCGTCCCTCCCTTCAAACCCCTTATTAATTGGGTAGTTAAGTTGATTTGAAGATAGCATATTTCCAGCAAAAATTTCATGTTTTAATCCCCCAAAATATCATTTCTCACAATAGATTACATCACTTTACAGGGAAAAACAAATTGAAAACAAACAAGTTTTCCTCTCACCATCCAATTCAGCCTATAAATTCGCACAATTCCTAAATTCAACCCTAAACACAAATATTCCTATAGCAACAATCAATGCACCTAGCCGTAGATTTTGTACCATTAGGATAATAACCCTTTTGAGTTATATCTACAATTATACCAATTAGATCCAGCAAATCATCGAAGTCTTTCCCTCTAAAGACCACTTCTTTTAAATAATGCTTACTCCTTACATAACAGATATAGCCTCTATTCACCTCCTTCCCGTAATTTTCTTTTATTAACAGACCATAAAATACCGCTTGATAACTGTGAGTTTGGAAAAGGGTATCCTTATATTCTGCATATTTATAATCGAGAGAACCCATAGTCTCGTCTGAAAATGTAAGTACCTCATCAACGATCCCTTTTATACCATACCTTTTTGAGGCCAGAAATACTCCTATTTCCTTGCTCATGCAGCCAATCTTTTTCCTCAGATAATCAGTATTTGTATTTTCTTTATCCTCATGAGCTTCTCTGCCTTTCAATACCTTATATCTCTTATCTTCATTCTGATCTATACAAAGACAATTCATGAAATAGATAAAGCGTGGGCAGTAAAGGTATTCAAGTAATATTGAGGCGGTAACATAAATACTAGTCTCGGTGTTGGTAATAGTATTAATACCAGCAGTAGCGATTTCATCACTCATAAAAATAAGGACTTTACTTCATCAGCGACTAATTCCTTGTCAAATGGCTTACCGATCATCCTGACCTTTTGAAAATCTTCATTACACAGTGGAAATAAGTAAATAGAATCTTTTTCAATATTGGCAAGCTCTTTACACCTTAAGGCAAGCTCATCTACTTGGTTTCTATTTAAATCTCCAAGAAAGGCACTCTTCTGAACCCTATAGAGACCATATTCCTTACATAGTTTAGCAACTTTGCTCCTAACCTTATTTTCAGTTATGTCGTAGACCAGCCATGTTAGCATAATTTATACCTGCCTTATTGATTAGTGTCAATGTTACTATTTTTTATCAACTCATTAGCTATCCTATGGCACTCAAATTGGATAATATTTTTCTTTTGGATATTTCTACCCTTATACCTTACGGTATCATCGAGGGTTTTATTCAATCCCTCTATAAGCAATGCTTTTCCTTCTTTATTGAGGATTAGGCCTCCTTTTATCTTATCAAAGTGTTCAACCTTAACCTTTCTTCCGCTAAAAAGGAAAACAACAGTCTCATCTGCAAATATCCTCCACATTTCAATAAGGTCAAAGACCAGGGATTTCTTATTATAGTTGTCTGTATGCAAAAAACCGATATACGGATCAAGACCAGCAATAATACAAGCCTTTTCGACAAGGGAGTAAAGGACACCATATCCATAGTTAAGCAAGGCATTAAATTCATCCGTAGCTGGATTTCTACTTCTTCCTTCAAACTTAAATCGATCAGGCATTATAAAATTTAAGGTATTAAAGTATTTCCGGCCTGCTGCCCCTTCTAAGGCCATTATAGTTTGCCTCTTTTCTTCTATAAGTCCAGTTAAAGCGATCAATTTTTCTTTTATCTGGGTGATCTCATCCTCGGATTTTTGGAGCTCTTCAGCCTTTTCTTGACGAGTTTTTCGTAATCTTCCAATAAGATCAATCTGGTTTTCAATCTTATTAATAATCCATTCCTTAACAAGCTCTAGACCTCCTTCAGTTAAGCTTATCTCCAACTGCCTTCTCCTAATAAGAACCGTGCTCCCTAGTTTTGAATGCCAAACCCTTCCATAAGGATTTCCAAATTCATCAAGAAAGATTACATCAATATTATTTTCTATCGCTAATTTAAGGGCGTCAGTTGAGAGGTAGGCGCTGGTGGTAATCATTATACTCTGAACCTTTCGGACAGAGACCTCAAAGACCTTATCCTCATTTTTTACGAGGAAACAGTCGCCGTTTTTTCTAAGATATGAGCCATAAGTATTGATAACGAGTTGCATAATTTGATGGAATTTTTAGTGTTATTAACTAAATTGTAATGGAATATTTGTTAGTAATTTTTCTTTTAATTTTTTAGCTATTTTATAATCCCGTTTTGTCATTAGGGGATCTCCTTATTTTTTTCTGATACGATCATACTTTCTAAACATTTTAATCATTACTTTCTCATTTCACTGTTCCAAATCCTCTGTGCTGAACATTGATTTGGTTTAGACATAGATCGTTTCTCCATCCCTCGCATAATCCCTGATAAAAGAATTACCATTTTCCCACTCTTCAGGGGTCATAGCTACAGCCTCGATGGGTTCAAATATCTTATAGATAGCATCTGACAGGATATCTATCCTTTCCCAATAGCCTTTTTTGCTAAAGTCATTAGATATAACTACAAGATCTATGTCGCTATCTTCCCTTTGCCTATTTTTTGCCCAGGAACCATAAAGAATTATTTTTTCAATTTTTATTCCCTTTGTTTCCAAAATTTTTTTAAAACGGGAGATTATGGGTGATATTGACTTTTTATCCATTTTATAGTCTCCTTTGTTTTTATGAATGTTTCCTTTACTATTGATTGAGTATAGTCCTTCTGGAGTTTAGCTATATCTTCAGGATATCTTGTAACCACACTCGTTTGATTTAGTTTAACTAGAAACCTACCGATATCTTCTGATGTTTTAATATCTAACTTATTTATTAGATAGATAAGATTATGTGTTTTTGGTGGTACGTCTTTCAAACGTTTTTGGAATAGACCTTTTAAAGCCTTTTCAATGGAAAGATGACACATAAATACAGCATAAAAATATCTCTTTCCTCTAAACATGTACTCAGCGGTACTCAAATCATAATCACATTGTTTTAGCCATTCTTCAGGATTTATTGCCATAGCATCCTCCTAATCAACATATAAATAATACTTAGTCAGTTTTTCTTATTTTTCGACAACAAACCAACTATACTACTCCAAGTTAGGTTTTTCCTAGCATGATTTTTGCATGCGTTTGTAGAAATCTTTGCTTCGTTCGTTTAGTAATCTTTTTGAATTTTCTAAGCTTGCTTCCCTAAATTGCCTAACTCGCTTC
>JAZDLJ010000184.1:0-10016 GCA_043802115.1 bacterium
AATTGCCTCTGTTTGAGCGAAGCGAGTTAGGCAATTTAGGGAAGCAAGCTTAGAAAATTCAAAAAGACTACTTCAACGAACGAAGCAAAGATTTTTGTCTTCCTACGCCCTGCAAGATTATTTTGGAAAGATGTCTAATGAATGGATTGAGAGCAAAATATGAGGCACTCTTTCAGAGTGCGGGTTGGTGGGAAAAATGTTTCTACCTTTACCTTTAAGCACTTCGGTGTGTAATAAATTATCAACAATATCATCAATGTCTCTGTACATACTTATCAACAACATCAAAGATTTTATGAAGCAACCGAACATCTCTCTCTTCCAATAAAGCCCGATCTAAGACACGCCTGATTAAATTAACAAAATTATCCATGGTTGTCTTAGGCTTAAATTCAAGGTCTACGAGGGTATTAGTCATATGCTCATAAAGTTTATCAACCTTTTGTTTTTCTGCCAATTGCCATTCATAATTAGGATTTTTCTCTTCTAGATGATACTGATTTATCTCATAACAATGAATCATCACCGCCTGAGATAAATTTAAAGAAGGATGCTGAGTTCTGCTGGGAATAGTTGAGAGGATATTACATCTACTTAGTTCCTGATTACTCAATCCATTATTTTCACGGCCAAATAAAAAGGCTATCTTATTTTTCTGGATATCTAAATCAAAAATTTGCTTAACAACCTCTTTTGGCGTGGATATCGGTCTCTGAAAATATCTCTTCCGCTGAGTGGTGCCGATAACAAAAGTCATCTCTCCTAAAACCTCATCCAAAGAATCTTTACAGACAGCCCCATTAATTACATCATCCGCCCCCCACCCTAGCCAGTAGGTCTCATCAACGTGATAATCTACAGGATTTATAAGGATAAGATTTGACAATCCCATATTCTTCATAGCCCTGGCTACTGAGCCGATATTTCCAGGTGTCCTGGGTTCAACCAGGATGATATAAATATTGTCATTCATCACCGAAAAACCTCATTCAAATCTATTGTCAATCCAGGCAAACTTACTACTTGAAGCTCTCCCTTTCCTTCATAGATTTTTGGGATATCATATTTACCTAATAAACGAACCGTTATTATTTTATCAGAAGGATGAACAATCCAATATTCTTTAACCTTACTTCTTTCATATAAAACGACCTTCTTGATTTGGTCTTTAGAGGCAGTGGCAGGAGAAATGATTTCTATAACAAAATCAGGACCACTCTTACATCCACGGCTATCAAGCTTAGCAGGATCACAAACAACGACAATGTCAGGCTGAACCACATCAATGATCTGGTCTTCGTCATCATCTTCCTCACGGGGTAAGCGTACATCAAAGGGAGCAAAATACGCCTCACATTTTTTACCTGTTAAAAAAACTGCTATTTGTTTAAATAATTCACCAGAAATCCGCTGATGTTCCCGGGAAGGCGCAGGACTCATATCGTACGCTACACCATCTATTAACTCCCATCTCTCATCATCAGGCCAGTTTAAATAATCAGCATAGGTAAAAGTTTGAATCTCAGTTTTATACGCTGGTAAGTTCATTTAAATGCCCTCCTTACTTTTCCTAAAGGTTTTGGTTCCTGTCTTTGTGTCATGCACAACATACCCCCTTTCAATAAGTTGCTCTCTAATCCTATCCGCCTTCTCCCAATCACTTTCAGCCCTGGCCTTATCCCGGTCGTTAACTAATCTCAGGACATCTTCATTCCCTTCCTCATAAGTAAGCTCAAATACATCCAGAACCTCGTTTATCTTTTTTAGACCTTTTACAATCCCCTCTATCTGAGAAAAAGTTAGTCTATACTGATCAATCATCAGATTCATCTTACTAATAAATTCGAAGATACTAGCTAAGGCCTCTGATATATTAAAATCATCATCCATTGCAGATATAAATTTCTGCATCAGGTCATACAAATACTGCTTTACCTCTGAGGTAGATTCATTATCATGGCTAGTAGTAGTCACGGTCATCAATCTGGAGATAAAATTATCAATCCTGGCTAATCCCTGCCTTGTTTTCTCTAATCTCTCATAGCTAAAGTCTACCTGTTTTCTATAGTAAGCGCTAAGCAACCAATATCTTATCTCCCTCCCAGTGTATCCCTTGTCTAACAAATCCATTAAGGTTCGTTCTTCGTTCTTCGTTCCTGGTTCTTGTCCTCCTGTCTTCCTGTCTTCCTGTCTTCCTGTCTTCTTGTCTTCTTGTCCTCCTGTCTCTTCATTCTCCTTTATTCCTCTTTCAGCTATATAGGGTTTGTTAGTGTTAGTAACAACCTGTTCATTATGAATCCAGTATTTAACAAACCTTTTATTAGTAGCAGCCTCACTTATAGCAATCTCATTTTCATGATGAGGGAAAAGGAGATTTATATCACTTGTATGGATATCCAGTGTCTCTCCCAGATATTTCATGGCCATAGCTGGACATTCGATATGCCATCCTGGCCTTACATTTCCCCACTCTGTCTTATAAAATATTCCTCTCTTTAATTCTGAAAGGGTAGCCCTCTTGAATAGGGTAAAATCACGAGGATTATCTTTTGCATAATTATCCAGATCAACTGAAGAACCAATCTTGATCTTATTTAAATCAATGTGAGATAAGCACCCATAATCTTTAAATCGGCTTATATCAAAATAAACTGACCTCAACTTTTCGTAGGCATAGCCCTTTTTTTGCAACTTCTGAGCGAGCTCGATCATCTCCTGGATATGTTCACTAGCCCTTGGATAGACATTAGCCCTTTTTATCCTTAAGATATCAATCTCCTTAAAAAACTCATTGGTATAATTTTCAGTAAATTCTTTTAGGGATAGTCCTGCCTTTTCAGAGGCGGATATCGTTCGATCATCAATATCAGTAATATTTACTATATGCTTTACCTGAAACCCCTTGAACTCAAGGTACCTTTTAACCATATCTGCTACCACAAATCGACGCCAGTATCTTAGGCTCAAAAGTCCATCAACTGTTGGGCCACAAGTATACATAGATACCTGACCAGCTTTTAAAGGGGTAAAATTTTCTTTTTTCCTGGTTAAGGTATTATACATCTTTAAACTGGGCTCTTCCTTTTCATTAAATAATGAGGTACTTAGATACCTATCTCCACCATCAGGAAAGATAACCACCATTAAACCAGAATCTAAACTCACTGCCTTTTTTAGGGCTGCTACCATAGCCGCCCCTGAACTCATTCCAACAAACAATCCCTTTTCTTTGGCCAATTTTCTACTCATCTCAAAGGCATCTTCATCTTCAACATTAACAATCTCATCTACAGCATCTTTTTTAAATATCCCAGGTCTATAGGACTCTTTCATGTTCTTTAGGCCTTGAATGCTATGCCCTAGATAAGGCTCAATAGCGATTATCTTTATATTAGGGTTATATTCCTTTAATCTCCTGGATATCCCCATTGCAGTCCCGGTAGTCCCTAAGGCAACAATAATATGAGTAACCCTTCCCTGAGTCTGCGTCCATATCTCTTCCGCTGTCCCCTTATAATGAGCTAAGGGATTAGCCTTATTGTTATACTGATCCGTTAAGTAATACTTATCAGGGTATTCCCTGGCTAATTTATAGACCTCTTCTATTGCCCCATCTGTCCCAAGGTGAGCAGAAGTTAAAATAATCTCTGCCCCAAAGGCCTTAAGAATTTTTATTCTCTCCAGGCTGGCAGATTCTGACATGGCTATTTTAAGCTTATACCCCTTTACACTAGCTACCAAGGCCAGGCCAATACCCGTATTGCCACTTGTTGCCTCTATGATAGTTTTATCTTTTGTAAGCTCTCTCTTCTGTTCTGCTGTTTCTATCATCGAAAGGGCAATTCTATCCTTAATCGATCCTCCAGGATTAAAGGATTCAAGTTTGGCAAATATCTCTACTTGTTTATTTGGATTCAGCTTATTGATTTTAACAAGGGGGGTGTTGCCGATAAGAGATAGGATGTTGTTGTGGATATTTTGCATGATAAGGGATAAAGATTAAATGAATTAACCACAAAAATTTTTAAATAACCTATTATTTTACTTTTTTTCCTCTGTGTTCTCGGTGTCCTTGTATATTTAAAGTTATAAAAGGTAGCTTACGCTTTTATTATTTAAGATGGAGGACTCCGTCCTCCAAACCTCCTGGGATTTATCGCTTTTAAAGGTAATTTAGATTAATGATATAAAAACATCGTGCTAAAGAGTAAAGATGATCGCTAATGTCTCCACAACAAATAAAAATATCCATCTAATATTAAAATTACCCTTAAAAGCGATAAATCCCAGGGGTTTGGGGACAGAGTCCCCAATTTAACAAATTATTTCTTCCTTTCTTTACGTAACTTTCAACGGAATAACTCTGTAGCAATCTTTTTTAGTTTTTTAAAGGGTAAGGGCAAGTTATTACTAATTTAGGTTAATTTATTTTGTTTCTATCCCTAAGCTTTAAAATAAGAAGATGAGCAGATAAGAGGCTTTTACAGCAACCTCCCTGCATTTATCAAAAAATACTCCCCAAGCCCGATCATAAAAAAACCTGAAAGACGTTGAACCTTTACCATATAATAACTGAATTTGGGCAACGAGGTGAGTACTCCTGTGAATGTTCCGGCTACTATGAATAAAAAGCTCATGCCCAATGAGTAAACAAAGAGTAAAGACATCCCAAAAAAGACATGCTGTTTTGTAGCAACATAAGTTAAGAGGCTGCCCATAATAGGCAAAACACATGGTGAGGCGATAATCCCCGTAGCCAAACCAAGGACAAATGCCCCGATTACACTACCTTTTTGTCCCCTAAAATATAACCTCTGCAAAAAAGTAGGGACAGGTATCCTGAGGACATCTAGCATAGATAATCCAAATAGAATAAAAATATTAGCTACAATGATATTAATATAGGGATTAGTTTGAATAACCCCAAAGATACTCCCTGTTAAAGAAGCTACTGCCCCCAGGGCAGAATAGGTTATAGCCAATCCTAATGCAAAAAAAGAGGATAAAATTAAACTCGCAAGCCTACTCTTTGTTTTACTACCTCCTATGTATCCAACAATAACAGGGATCATCGGATATGTACAAGGACCGCATGAGGTGATTATCCCTGCAAGAAAGGCTATAGGAAAAGCCAGGAGAGAAGTGCTATTTAATAATGGTTCAAAATTTGAAAGTAACTGGTACATAAAACCTTTTATTCTTTACAAAAAGGATTAATAACTTTTATTCCTTCTATTATTTGTCCAGAATTTAAATCTTCACTAAAAATCAGGGTGGCCTTTGCCTCTTTAGCTGCTGAGATAATTAAGCTATCCCAAAAACTTAATCTATTTTTTTCCATCACGTCTATTGCTTTAATAGTTATGAAAAAATTAAGATCAACTATTGTAAAGCTAGAAATTAACTGTTCAACTTTTTCTTTAGCCTCTTGGAGAGAAAAGGGACGTTGTATCTTTCTTGTAACAACCACAAAAAACTCATTCAGCACTTGTACACTTAGGATAGGTTTATCTTTTCTTATTGTTTCTCTTAAAAGAGAAACTGCAATTCCATGTTTTTCTGAGACATCTATATCATAGGCGTATATAAGAATATTAGTATCAAAAAATTTACCGATCATACAATTCATCCCGTTTAGAATATAAAAGTTTCCCCAAATGATATCCCATCTCAATATCCTTTAAAAATTCTTCCTTTTTGTTGTTCTCATAAGGTTCAGACAGAACTAACGTTCCATTCTTATCCTCTATTTCTATTTCTTCATCTGGATCTTTATATTTATTTACTAAAGTTGCTATTAATTTATATACCTTAACTTTTTCCCTCATAATAAAACCTCCCCCGTTCTCCCAATTCAAAGGCCTCTTTTAAGGCAACCGAATGTTCCCCTATTGATCCTCTTTTATCTATTGATGGATAAAAAAGATCCCCACCGTAGAATATATTAATAACCGCAAAATAAATCTTGATAATCTTTTTAGCTGCCTCAAAATATTCCCTCTTATCCATTCCTCCAACACTCAAAAAGACACCCCTTTTCCCTGCTTCTTTTAATATCTCAGGTCTTTTCAAGATGTACTTTGCCACCCACCAACATTGAAAGCGATCAATCATCATTTTAAGCTGGCCTGTAATACTACCAAAGAATATTGGAGAGGCAATAATCAGAAGATCACAGTCTTTTACCTTTCCATAAATAGACTGCATATCATCTTTTATAATACACTTACCTGTCTGTTCACATCCACCACACGCTTGACATGGTTTCAGGTTAAGTTCATTTAGAACAACCTTCTCAACCAAGGCATTATTAGACATAAGTCCACTACTAAAACTATCTAGTAATAGTTCACTATTTCCACCTCTCCTTGGACTTCCTGCAATAGTTAATGCCTTCATATTCATTTATGCTATACTACTCCAACCTAGGTTTTTATAACTAATTGTATTAATTAAACATAGTAGCATAAAGTAAAAAGTAGCAAAGGCACAGAGGAAAAACAAAAAAACCTTAAAAACTTTGTGCCTTTGTGCCTTTGTTACTATAATTTCATCATTGATCTAAACTGCTATTACTTCTTTTACTCCTGGCACCTTAGATTTCAAGGTCTTTTCGATCCCCATCTTCAAGGTCATCTGTGCCCCCATACATCCTACACATGCCCCAGTAAGTTTTAACTTTACAATACCATCCTCTGAGACATCAACTAATTCAACATCTCCTCCATGAGACTGAAGACCATCCCTAATCTCGTTTAATGCTTGTTCGACCTCTTCTCTCAATTTAATTCACCTCTCTTTCAAGTTAATAACAGTGTCAGTGATTAGTGTCAGTAAATAATTTTTCCTTTATTTGACACTGACACTAATCACTGACACTTATGATGTGTGCAAACCCGCGAGTTTGCGAGTGGTGTTAATCTGACATCTGATCCCTGACATCTAATTAAAAGTATAATTAGTAACTACTTCATCTGTCAAGAAAATTCATTTGAAATCTTATTTAAAATAGAATATAATAAATTAATCTTTAGGAATTTAGTATTTTATGTTAGATCTTAGGTTTAGAGGAGGACGCTGGTTATGAATTATAAAAAATTCTGGTTATGTTTTACTCTTGTTTCTTTGTTAGTTATTTTTTCTGTTCCTTTTTCTCTTTCTAATGCTGCTCCCCCAATCAATAAAGAATTATTAACAAGGTATCTGCAAGAAAAAAAATATGATCAGGCGTTAAAAGAAGTACAGTCTTCCTTAAAAAGAGACAATAACCCCGAATCACACTATTGGCTAGCTGTAGTCTATAGTTTGAAAAATGAATTAAATAGTTCAATCACTGAATTAGAACAAGCTCTAAAATTAAATTCTAACTTTTTTGAGGCGTATGGACTATTAGGGGATATATTCCATTCAGAAGGTAAATACCTGGATGCCATTAAGACTTATCAAAAAGTAATAAGTCTTAATCCAAACTCATCCGAGATATATTCTAGACTGGGAGATTCATATTATGAAAATGGAGATATTGAAAAGGCTATTGAAAACTTTAGAACCGCAATAACACTTGACGACCAGAATTTACAGGCATATATGATCCTAGGGAGAATATATATTGAGAAGGGAAGTTTTAATTTTGCTATCGATACCTTTCAAAAGGTTATCACCTCATCAATTAGCGCTCAAAATAATCCTTATTTACCTCAGGCACATTATAATATAGCCAATGCTTATTACTACAAACTTGATCTTGAAGAAGCCTGGAAACATGCTCATCTTGCAAAAAAATATGGATTAGATATATCCTCTTTAGCTAAAAAGCTTAAAAACTGGGAAAAGAAAAAACAAGAAGCTGAGAGGATGAGAAGATGAGAGAGAAACAAAAATGAGCAGGATTCGCTTTTTTAATATTTTTAATTTTTTAATTATCTTTATCTTAACTATGGTCATCTCTTATCTTCTTCTAAAAGAAACCCTTTTCATCCCTCACTCTGTTAACAAAGTCCCAAACCAATCCCGCCAGGAGAGTACTTATCAAGCTGAAAAAGGCAATCAAAATTATTTGAAGTTACAAAAAAAAACTCTACATCTTGAAAAAGATCTAAATATTTTACGCAAAGAAAATGAAACCCTTAAAAGAACACTAAATTCTTTTCAAAAAGAGGATAAAAATCCATCTGCAGCACCTTCATTTTCTAAGAACAAAGAACAAAAAACGAAGGACAAAGAACTATCACCCCTAAATAAAAAAGTCTTAAAAAATCGTTTACTAAAAAATTTACCCAGTTATGATGAGCTATTTCCTACAAAAAAAGGAATTTCGGAGATTCTTGGCGGTAAATGGATATTCTATGATCTGGATATTATCGCACAGGATAAGGTAAGGGCATATTATGAAGATGGCCACATGAATGGGAAGATAGATCTTAAATTTACTATTAATAAAGGTAAAAATAATACGGATAAGGTGGTTTGGGAACTTGCTTCGTGACCAAGCTTGTCAAAACTAACTGTTAAAGCACAAAGTAGCAAAGGCACAAAGGAAAAAACAAAAAAAATCTTAAAAAAACTTTGTATTTCAATGCCTTTATGCCTTAACATGCTGGTTTTAACCAACACAATCACTTGGAAAAACCTAAGTTGGAGTAGTATATAATTATTTACCTGAAAATCTATAGTTGGGTTTCTTAAAAATTATTAAACAACTCAAAGCCAAGAGGCAAATAATAATCCCAATGTCTCCTAATGTAGGAATAGTAGTAGTAGACCCTCCTGTAGACTCCCCGTATAAAGCTTGAATAGCGCTAATATCATCATCTGACAACGTAGCAGCGGCTAATAGATTTATACTCGGATACATTGTCGCTGTAGAAAGAGTGGAGTGATCAAGCCCTAATACATGTCCCCATTCATGAGCAGTTAAACCGACAATTTTCTGGGTATCACTCCAATTGTAATTATCATTATAACGAATATCTCCCTCGACTATCCTGGAACCTGTGAACCATACATAGGCCTCTCCACCATAATTATCTGGTAGATCAGTAACCCAAATATGGATATTGGCGCCATCGTAACCAAATCCTTTTGAGGTTGTACCCTTATATTCTGCTGGACAGTTTGCTACTGCAGACCACAGGTTAACCCCTTCCTGAACCTTTACAAACTCTTCCGTAGTGTCTGCTGTCCCATCCTGACTTATATAGTAAGGAAGAGGAAATGCTGAAGAAGACCAAGTGTATCCTGAAAAGGTATATCCCAATCTATTTTCTTCAAACCCCTCAAATCCAGCCTCCAGACTAATCTTTCCAAAGCATTTATGTGTTACAATATATAGCTTATCATCAACTCGTTGTAGATATAACTGTACTTTTTCGCCCAAGGTAAAAACCACTTGAAATTCTGATGCCTCCCCGATCTCTCCTACCTGGCCTCCTTCACTTTTAACCTGGATATCGTATCCTGAGACTGCCCCCTTTATAACTTTTTCTACTGATATGGTTGTGTACGTAAAAATATGAGTTTTTTGGTCGTTCCAAACGCTATGCTGTGATTCTACTCGCCCTATAAGGACTAAGTCAGACTCATTAATTAATTCATCCTCTGAAGGTTCTTTAAATGGTAAGGTTGCACTACACACGCTGATCTTAAAAATTAAAGGGAGTAATAAAAAAGCAATGAGAAACAAATAATTACACTTTAATCTCAACCTCCTACTTTTTAACATTTAGAGCCTCCTTGTAACAATTAAGATTTATACCATCTTTTAGGAAAAAAGATTTATTTTTTATTGAAAATTAGGTATCCTCTTCAAAAAGTATGGTAAGCTAAGAACAGACTTTAAATAATAAAAAGAAAAAGACTTTTTAGACACGGATTAACACAGATTAACACGGATTTAAAAACATTAAAAATTAAACGATCTCGTAGTTAATCAAAAATTTAATCTGTGTAAATCCGTGTTAATCCGTGTCAAAAAAATATTAGTTTTTATCTTTTCCCTTGAAGTTTGAAGAAGATAC
>JAZDLJ010000204.1:0-3079 GCA_043802115.1 bacterium
TTCGCTCAAACATGGGCAATTTTTAACGGGAAGCTTTGCTAAGAAAATTTACAAAAAGACTACTAAATAACTCTCTCCAGCAAAATTTCTACTGACGCATGCAAAAATCATGCTAGGAAAAACCTAAGTTGGAGTAGTATATTTAAAATTACCCTTAAAAGCGATAAATCCCAGGAGGTCACAAATTGCAGAAGAGGCCAAAAATTTGATCGCTTTGGTGACGGGTTTCTTTTTACTCTACTAATTTTTCAGAGTCGAGAAATTAAAGAATGTTTAAACGGTATCAATCGAAAATTTGTGGATAAATACTTTTATGATTTCGAAAGACGATAAATAAAGGGCACAACCAGCACAATAACTTAGCCTAAGTCGAAGATAAAAAAGCTATCTTCGGCTTAGGCTAAGTTAAAAAGGAGAACCTATGACCAATATCCTAATCGTCGATGATGAGAAGAGTATGGGGGAATACCTGGGTATTATGCTTAAAAAGGAGGGGTATAAGGTAACAGTAGCCCTTAATGCAGAAGAGGCTCTGCAATCGATTAAAAAAGGTTTTTTCGACCTGGTTGTCTCAGATATCCAGTTACCTACAATGAGCGGTCTTGAGCTATTAAAACAAATCAAAAATGAATCTCCAGCTACAGTAGTTATTATGATAACAGCCTATGCCTCAACAGATACAGCCATAGAGGCAATGAAAAATGGCGCTTACGATTACATTATTAAGCCTTTTAAAAATGAAGAGATAAAGCTTATAATAAAAAATTCTTTAGAGAAGAAACAGTTGGAGCAAGAGAACGTCTACCTAAAAGAACAACTCGAAAATAGGGAAGGGTTAGGAAATATAATTGGAATGAATGAGAATGTCCTCCAGTTAGGGATTCTTGTCCAAAAGATTGCGAACAACAGGAGTAATGTCTTAATCTTTGGAGAAAGTGGGACAGGTAAAGAACTGGTAGCTCGAGCCATCCATCAGGTAAGTGATAAGAAGGATAAGCCCTTTGTAGCTATAAATTGTGGGGCAATGCCTGAGGGACTATTGGAAAGTGAACTTTTTGGCCATGTGAAAGGCTCTTTTACCGGGGCTGTAGTTGATAAAAAAGGACTGTTTGAGATTGCGGATGGCGGGATATTGTTTTTGGATGAAATCTCAAATACCCCTCTTAGTATTCAGGCTAAGTTACTAAGGGTATTGCAGGAAAAGGAATTTAGAAGGGTAGGGGGTACTGAGGATATCAAGGTTGATGTTCGGTTAATTTCTGCTACAAATAGAGATTTAGAGGAGGATATTAAAAAAGGACTTTTTAGGGAAGACCTTTATTACAGGCTTAATGTAATCCCTGTAAATATCCCTCCTTTAAGGGAACGTAAAGATGATATCCTCTTACTTGTTAATCACTTCAAAAGAAAGTATAGCCTTGAAAATAAAAAGCCAATACCTAAGATAGCATCCGAGGTTATTAATGCCATCGTGGATTATGATTGGCCAGGTAATGTCAGGGAATTAGAGAATGTAATAGAGAGATGTATAGCATTGGAGACAGACGGGATAATCTCTCTTGATATCCTCCCTCATAATATTAGGGAGTATGTGATAAAAAAGCATTTTGTCCCAAGTATTGAGGCAAATAGCAGAGATGCCGAGGTGACAGAAGAGGGGATATACCTTGATAACATTGTAAATAAGCTAGAAAAAGAGTTGATCCTTCGTGCCCTGGAAGTGACACGGGGTAAAAAAACCGAGGCTGCTAAGTTACTCAATATTACCTTCCGATCATTGAGACACAGGATTAAAAAGTTGGGGATAGGGGAAAAAGAAGAAGACAAGAAGTCTTTTAAAAGCTCCTCCACAGAATCTTCTTAAAACCAGTAACTGCTGATCCTTCAAAAGGTTTAGTCTTTAGTGTTTTGTCGTAATAGAACTCAACATTTGGACCAGATTCAACCCTGTTTCCTATTATAGCCCCATCTACTCTCCCATTAACGTCAATCTTAATATCTGTCTTTGGTGCATATATCAGCCCTGCAAAACTTGAACGAATGTCTATTGTCTTAGAAGGATCAGCAGAAGAGTCTGCATCTGAATATATTATTAGATCCGCAGGGTCACCTCCAGCATTTATGCTCGTATTAGAATCAGATTGAAATATCCCGCGATTATAGATTGTCAAGGTGGAATCTCCAGACAGGATAATATTTGAACCAGTCTGCATATTAAAATTACCTTCAATATATATAGCAACATCTCCTTTAATTGTAATGTCTGCTCCTGTCCCAATATTGAAGTTGTCAAAATAATAAGTTTTATCCTGGCCTGCTTCGCCAAGGTCATAAGCACCTAAAAGAGAAAAATCATAATCGAAAAAATTACCAGGAGGCAAATCCATATTATTGTTGCTTGTTTTTATAGGGATGGCTTTATTGATAAAAATATTAACGATATCCAGCAGATCGCAAGATTGGGAATATCCAGAACTGCCAGTAGAAATATCAGTACAGGTTGTAATACCTGTGTCAAATGGATAGACAGTATAAACAGGTTCAAGGATAACCTCAACCTGGGCTATTCCTCCCAAATTAGACTCCCCTGTAGCTGTTAACCTCTTCCTTTGACCGCCAGCCCATTCAATTGTAGCACTAAAACTGCCCAAACTTAAAGTAGTGACGGGTACGATAATTTTTTGAATAGTGTAAGAATCCCATTTTGATAGATCTATTGATTGTCCTGCCTGGCTTATTCCTGCCTCAGCAAGTAAAAAGGACTCTGTTATTCCATTTAAATTTCCTGAGATTTCCAGACTGGTCGAGCTATTGTTAATTGCAACTATACCCAGAGTAGTCAAGGCTAAAAGGACTAAAAGGGAGATGATTAAAACGATACCGGATTCTTCATTAAGAATTTTAAGCATCTAAGATTCACCTCTTAAAAAGAAAATCTATACTAGACATCTTTCCAAAATAAATACCGTATTCTCTAAGTATCTAGAGGCAAGAGAAGACAAAAATTTTGCTGTAGTGAGTTATTAGTAGGCTTTTTATAAATTTTCTTAGTGCAGCTTCCCGTAAAATTGCCTCTGTT
>JAZDLJ010000205.1:0-4718 GCA_043802115.1 bacterium
TTCGCTCAAACATGGGCAATTTTTAACGGGAAGCTTTGCTAAGAAAATTTACAAAAAGACTACTAAATAACTCTCTCCAGCAAAATTTCTACTGACGCATGCAAAAATCATGCTAGGAAAAACCTAAGTTGGAGTAGTATAAAAGAAAGTGATGATGATCTCTTAAGTGAATTGACCTCTTATTATCTTGAAGGTCGATATCCTGATTACAAACAACATATAAGCCAGATTATAAATAAAGAAAAATCCAGGGATCTATTGAATAAAAGTAAGGAGGTGTTTTCATGTCTGAAAGGATTAATGAAAAGATAAAGGAATATTTGCAAGAATTAAGTAATTTTTTGTTGATTAAATATGTATATGTATATGGTTCATACGCTAATGAGAAATATGACCCTGAAAAAAGTGATATCGATTTAGCTATATTTTCCAAACAGGTAACCTCAGAAAATAGGCATGAATATATAAAAAAATGCCTAAGAGCTATTTCAAAATATAAGTTGGATATTCAGCCTCTTGTATTTAGTGTTGAGGATTATCTTTCTAGTAGTAATGATTTTATAAAGAATGAAGTAAAAAATAAGGGCATCCTTCATTTACTAGTTTAGACTTTTAGGGCGTATTCTTTAGAAAGCAAAAAAACAAAAACCTTTTAGACACAGATTAACACAGATTTACACGGATTAAAACCTTTTAATTAGCGTTAGTTAGATATAATACTTAATGTTTATTAGGTTAATTATTCTAGTAGCGTTTTTAAAAAAAATGAAGGATGCCCAATAAGATTAAAAAGGAGGTAAAATATGGGGAAATTATCCATTATTGCAGAGTTTTGGGATTTTATGAAGGTTAGAAAAAAATGGTGGTTAGGCCCGATAATTGCAGTGTTATTACTTATAGCATTATTAATATTCCTTGGTGGGACCTCACCAGTTACTGCCCCGTTTATTTACGCTCTATTTTAACATTTTGATAGTGAAAGTGTAACTGCTTAGGTTTTTCCAAATGATTGTGTTAGTTCGTTAGTTCAAACCAGTATGTTAAGGCGCTGAGGCACAAAGTTTTTTAAGGTTTTTTTTGTTTTTTCTTTTGTGCCTCTGTGCTTTTGCTACTTTGTGCCTTAACAGTCAGTTACGAAATTAACCTGCATTATTTTAGAGAAACCTAACCTGGAGTAGTATATATCGCTAGGTAAAGACATGTTAACAGATGTTTGTAATCAAAATGAAGGGAGTTTTCAGCCTCTCAAACTAAAGGTAAAACATAAAAAGAAGTACGAACCTGATAAGATAAACAAGATATTAATTCGTGGGACAAACTGGATAGGAGATGCAATCCTGACCATCCCCACGATCTCGGCTATTCGTCAAGGATTCCCTGATAGTCATATTACTTTACTAGCTAAGGAGTGGGTAAGGGATCTTTTTAAATATAATAAAGATATTGATGAGGTCATTACCTATAAACAAGCTAATGGAAAGGTCTTACAGATTAAAAGGGCAAGAGATTTTTTAATCCCTAAAAAGTTTGACTTGGCCTTTCTGCTCCAAAATGCCTTTGAGGCTGCCTTAATAGCCTACCTGGCGAAGATTAATTATAGGATTGGTTATAATACAGATTGTCGATCGTGTTTATTAACAAGTGTGGTTTATCTGAACAAAGAGGTGTTAAGAGTCCATGATGTTAATTATTATTTAAGCCTTGCACATTCTTTAGACTTGCCCTTAACCAAACGATTGCCTTTTGTAAATACTTCCGATGTTGAAGATGAGTTTATTCAAAAATGGCTGGAGAAGCAGGATGATCCATCTGAAGGGTTAATAGGGATTAATCCTGGGGCATATTATGGTTCGGCAAAGAGATGGTTGCCTGAGCGATATGCAGAAATAGCCAATATCTTACATAATGATTATAAATCTCATATAGTTTTTTTAGGCGGTTCTCAAGAGGTTAGAATGAAGGAGGAGATAAGCCGCTATTTGAGCTTTAAACCTGTCTGGGCAATAGGAGAACTATCCCTTATCCAAACAGCAGCTCTGATAAAGAGATGCAACCTTGTTGTTACAAATGATTCGGGTTTAATGCATCTGGCAGCGGCTGTTAATACACCGGTTGTAGCTATCTTTGGCTCATCAGACCCTAATTTGACAGGTCCTCTCAAAGGTCATTCTGTAGTTATAAAAAAAGATTTGGGATGTAGCCCTTGTTTTAAGAGGGAATGTCCTAACGGACATTTAAGGTGTATGGAATTAATAACAGTCCAGGATGTAATGGAAGGAATAGAAAGAGTTAAAACTTTAGTAAAGGGGTAAAAAAGGTGGACATATGAAGGCAATATTTTTAGATCGTGATGGAACCATAAATGAAGATATGGGGTATCTCAATCATATTGATCGGTTTATCCTACTGCCAAGAAGTATTGAGGCTATTAAATTAATTAATAAAAGTGGATTTAAGGCAGTAGTGGTAACTAATCAAGCTGGCCTGGGGATGGGTTATTTTTCAGAGACATTACTTGAAGAAATTCATATAAAATTAAAAAATTTATTGGAAAAAAGTGGCGCTTATTTAGATGGAATCTACCATTGTCCACATCACCCAAATGCCTTGGTAGAAAAATATAAGGCTAATTGTGAATGTCGAAAACCCAGGTCAGGGATGCTCCTAAAAGCCTCTAGAGATATTGGAATAGACCTGCAGGAATCTTTTATGATAGGAGATAAGATTGTAGATGTAGAGCTGGCTCATGGGGTAGGGGCAAAAGGGATAATGGTAAAAACTGGATATGGGAAAGGTGAATACGAATATAGTCGTCATAAATGGAAGAACCAGCCTGATTATATAGCTGATGATCTTTACGAAGCAGTAAAATGGATATTAGATGGGAAAGTTTAAATCGATAGGGATAGTAAAGTTAAGCGCCTTAGGAGATGTTGTTCATGCCCTCCCTGTACTTGTAACCTTAAGAAAAAATTATCCAAAGGCAAAGATCAGTTGGATTGTTGGGGAAGGGTCAAAGGATATCCTTGTCGGAAATAAATATCTGGATAATATTATTGTTATCGATACTCACAGATGGCGTAAAGAAATAAAGGAGTTAAATGGTTTTTTTAATGTAGTTTGTGAGGTCTTCAGGTTTATTAGAGAAATAAGAAGAGAAAAATTTGATATCGTCTTTGATATCCAGGGATTGGTTAAGAGTGGGATTGTTACCTATTTAACAGGGACTAGGTTAAGGATTGGCTTTAGCAAAGAGTCTTGTCGGGAACGGCTGAACATCTTATTTACTAATAAACGTATCCACCCCCAAAAAGACGATGTACACATTACTGATCAATATCTTAGTTTGATCAGACCATATGTAAAAAAGGAATATCTTAGACCAGTAGGGATTTACATTGATAAAGGAGTGAATGATAGCCTTAAAAATTTTTTAAGGCAAAAGAAGCCAGATGGTAATCATCCCTTGATAGTTATTGTTCCAGGAGCTGGTTGGGAGACAAAGATATTAGATGCAAAAAAAATAAGTAGTCTTGCCAGGATTATTATAAAAGAATATAATGCCTTTGTCGTTTTTACTGGTAGTTATCAGGAACGGTTAATTTTAGAATTAATCACAAAGGAATTGCAAGAATTACGGGAAAGTTGGAATACCTTTTCTGCTAGTACCTTGAAACAGTTATTGGCTTTGCTGAAAAAGGCAACATTAGTGATTGGAGGAGATACAGGTCCTATTCATATGGCAGCAGCTTTAGGTACGGCAACAGTTTCTTATTATGGGCCTTCCTATGCCCCTCGAAGTGCTCCTAGAGGAGAGAAACATTTTTATGTACAAAGCGCGGTTGAGTGTAGCCCTTGCTTTAAGAGGAAATGTAAGGGAGCTAAATGTCTTGAGATGATTAGTGCGGACGATGTCTTGGAGAAGGTAGGGCTAGTGTTTAATCCATGAATTAAATAAATAAAAGAAAGTGAGGGAATACTTATTAGTAAAAGTGAGATGGGGTATTAGTCATGAAGAGGCGAAAGAAAGTATATCTACATGGATAAGATAGTGTTGGTTCACAGGGAATCGGACTTTTTCGTTCAATGAGAAAGCAAATTTTTTTAGATGGGGCTCTGCCCCAAACCTTGAAGTTTTTTAAGGCATAAGAGGAAACTCAAAATTGTCATATTATTAGCAAAGTGAGATGGTAATAGCTTTTTCTCCAATCTCTTGCAAACCTTACTTTCTTCGGACGTCAGGATGAGCGAAGCCTCAATTAGCCATCCCCCTGTGCCCTATTTTCTTTCATTTCGCAAGGAGGCAGAAATTAAACCACGTTACTATGCTCAATAATCCTTCAAAGTGAGATTAACTTCCTGATGGAACACAAGACTTTCAATCACCCGCTATAGAAAATCTTTTTACTTTGTTTTATTCGCTATCTCATATTTAAGAAAGTCCGATTCCGTCTGAAGCAACACAGTATATAAATGACATAAATATATTATATGCACATAATTACCCGCAAACGACTTAATGATTTTGCTTATAACTATCCAGAAACAAGAAGCGCTCTTGAACATTGGTATAAGACAATAGACATCTTTCCAAAATAAATACCGTATTCTCTAAGTATCTAGAGGCAAAAGAAGACAAAAATTTTGTTGTAGTGAGTTATTAGTAGGCTTTTTGTAAATTTTCTTAGCGCAGCTTCCCGTAAAATTGCCTCTGTTTG
>JAZDLJ010000301.1:0-3197 GCA_043802115.1 bacterium
GAGAAGGGGTAGAAGAAGGGATAGAGAAAGGAGAGTTAATAGGGAGATATTAGGGGTGTCCAATTAAAGAAGAAACTGCGTGTATCTAGTAAAAAGAATTTGGAAAGGCTCTCGGTAAAAGAATTGCGGGCAAAACTAAGGGAAATAAGTGATTAGTCATAAATCTTAACTTCTTAACCTTTTTTAAAAAAATGGTAACTATTCAGGTGAATAGACTGAAGGTAGATAGACTGAAGGGAAAATTCAATAACTTAATCATTTTTCGCCGCTCGAAACAAATTTTTTAAAATTTCTCTTACCAATTAATTTTGTTTGATTAAGAGTAGTTTTTCCTAATAGTCTTTAGCCTTCAGCCTATCTACCTGAATAGTTAAAAAAAATGTACAAAAACAAATCAGTTTGCGTAGTTATCCCAGCTTATAATGAGGCAACCCAGATTGGTAAGGTAATAGAAACAATGCCTGATTATATTGACAAACTTGTAATAATTGATGATAAGAGTAAAGATGAGACCCCTGAGATAGTTAAAGGATATTTAAGCGATAATAGTCATAATAATAGGCAAAGGATAGTACTTATTCAGCATGAGATTAATCAAGGCGTTGGAGGTGCTATTGCTACTGGTTATAAGTGGGCAAGGGATCATGATTTTGATGTAGCTGTTGTTATGGCAGGAGATGGTCAAATGGATCCGAGTGTATTACCATTATTACTTGATCCTGTTGTTGAGGACAAGACAGATTATTCTAAAGGAAACAGACTTTTTACAGGAGAGGCTTATCGGAAGATCCCAAAGGTTAGGTATTTTGGGAATGGTTTTCTTTCTCTATTTACAAAGATAGCCTCAGGTTATTGGCATATAGCAGATTCGCAATCAGGTTATACTGTAATAAATAAAAAAGCGCTTCGGACAATAGATTGGGATAAGATGTATAAAAAAGGTTTGGTCAGCCTAATGATCTCTTAGTTCGCCTTACCGTCTGTAATTTTAGAGTAAGGGATGTCCCTATTGAGCCTGTTTATAATATTGGTAGAGATCAAAGATAAGGATTAAGAAGGTTATATTTACTATTGGATGGCTATTGATTAGGATGTATTTTTGGAGGATGAAGGAAAAATATGTTATCCGAGATTTCCATCCTCTGATCTTCTTTTATACTATTGGTGGGTTATTTGGATTAATAACAGTAATATTATTTATTAGGGTTTTTATATTTTGGTATTTAGTAGGGAACATTCCATCTATAAATGCCCTAGCAGCGTTTTTTTCTTTTATGAGCGCTAGTTTATTTAATCTTTTTGCGATGTGGTTTGATATGGAGGCAAATAAGGAGTTGAAGTAGGATGGTTGCGGGGATTGCTGTAAGTACGACAAGTTAAGGTTCAAATACATTTAATCTCTCTTAGGGTTAATTCCTCGAAGCTTGCTGCGAGAAGTTTTATTAAATAAACTGTTCCGAAAGTTATCAGAAGTCAAAAAAATACAATTCCTTTCAAGGGTAAGAAGTTCCGACTTCGTGCACGTTTTAACATCTTGTAAAAAAAGAGGGAATATTGTATGTGGTATCTTTATCTTGATGAAAGTGGTGATCTTGGATTTGATTTTGTAAATAAAAAGCCATCAAAATTTTTTACAATATGTGTCTTAGCCACAAGTAATAGAGAAAGTTTTATTGGGATAGGTAATTCAGTAAAAAAGACTATCAAGAGGAAGGTTAATATAAACTCCAAAAAGAATTTCTGCTATGAATTTAAGGGAAGTAATACCAATATAGAGGTAAAACGATACTTTTGGGAATTAGTTAAAGATTACGAATTTAAAATTTACACTATTACTTTAAACAAGAGACGTGTCTATGAAAGACTTACTAAACATAAAGAAAGGATATACAATTTTATAGCAAGGGAGGTAATGGATCGAATCCCTCTTGAAAAAGCAGATACAAGGATTCAGCTTGTTGTTGATAAAAGCAAGGCTAAACCAGAAATTAAAGAATTTAACAGGTATATTTTTTCTCAATTAGAAGGAAGGCTTGACCCAAAAATATCCCTTTATATTGACCATTTATCATCAAAACAAGATCCAGTGCTTCAAGCTACAGATGTTTTTGCTTGGGGAATTTTTAGAAAATATGAAAAAAAGGATAAAAAATGGTTTGATTATTATAAGGAAAAAATATTATTTGATGAACAATATTTATAATTATGAGCGTGCCACCTAGGTTCGTTATGCCCATGGTTTTGGCCAACCTATGGATGGGAACACCATGGATACCTAGGAAGGTCTTACCGCTCATTAAATAGTATATCTACTTTCCAAAAAATTTACAACTAAAATTTTAATATATTTTGATAGTCCATGCAAACTAATTTAGGTGATATAAAGTAAAACAGATATCTGAATCATGAAGAAAAAGAAGATATAAGGCGATACAGGGTGTGAAATGTATAAAAACAAATCAGTTTGCGTAGTTATCCCAGCTTATAATGAGGCAACCCAGATTGGTAAGGTAATAGAAACAATGCCTGATTATGTTGACAAACTTGTAATAATTGATGATAAAAGTAAAGATGAGACCCCTGAGGTAGTTAAAAGATATTTAAAAGATGATAGTCATAATAATAGGCAAAGGATAGTACTTATTCAGCATGAGATTAATCAAGGCGTTGGAGGGGCTATTGCAACTGGTCATAAGTGGGCGAGGGATCATGATTTTGACTTAGCTGTTGTTATGGCAGGAGATGGTCAAATGGATCCGAGTGTCCTACCATTATTACTTGATCCTGTTGTTGAAGATAAAACGGATTATTCTAAAGGGAACAGGCTTTTTACAGGGGAGGCTTATCGGAAAATACCAAAGGTTAGGTATTTTGGGAATGGTTTTCTTTCTTTATTTACAAAGATAGCCTCTGGTTATTGGCATATAGCAGATTCGCAATCAGGTTATACTGTAATAAATAAAAAGGCGCTTCGGGCAATTGAAAATAATGAGAAAATATCAAAATGAGAATTGCTGCGTATTGACAAATAAAGAGATCAAGCGTAAGATTTTGCTATGAAACAGAAAAAAGAGAAGAAGGCTAAGGAACATAAATCTTATACAGCCTGGCATATTTATTTGGCCGATGTGTTGGATTATCTCCTGGAGCCAAAGGATTTAGAAGTTCACCCCTTTGAAAAATTAGGTACTCTACCA
>JAZDLJ010000334.1:0-2065 GCA_043802115.1 bacterium
CAACACCGTCAATATTTCCAATATCAGGGTCAATATCCCTAGGAATTGCCAAGTCTAATACACATAAAGGCTGATTTTTATAGTATTCTAAAAACTTATCCTTGGTAATAATATTATGGGGCGCCGCTGTACAGCTTACTATTATGTCTACATCCCCAATGATGTTGTATCTGTCTTTAAAATCAAGCTGAATTATGTCCGGGAACTGTTTACTAAAATCCTGGCACCTTCTTCTTGTTCTGTTGGTTACATAAATCGTCTTGATATCTCTGGTTATAAGATTTTGAATAGTGATTCTATTCATTTCACTAAGACCTATAACCAACGCTGTTTTGGTCGATATATCGGTTAGTTTTCGCTCAATAAGCTTAACACCAATCGTACTAACTGATACTGGATTCTTAGATATGCCTGTTAAAGCTTTAACCTTTTTGGCAACCGCTACACTATCTAAAAACAATCTACTGAGGATTTTACCGGAGGCTTTGCACTTTATTGAGGTCTTGTAAGATTCTTTTATCTGGCCTAATACCTGATCTTCACCTAAAACCATAGAATGAAAACCGCAAGTGCCCTCAAATAAATACTTGATAAGATCTTCTTTTGATCTAAAAACAATGTGTTCGTTGAGTTCAATATCTTTTATATTAAAGAAATCACTGTAAAAACCTGTTAAATACTCTTTATCCTCTTTAGAATTATTGACTACGGCACATATTTCACTTCTGTTGCAGGTGGATATAATCACGGCTTCTTTTAAAACATTGTCCTGTTTAATCTTTTGGTAGGCGTCTTCTATGTTATTAAGAGTAAAAGAAACTCTTTCCCTTATCTCTAAAGGGGTTTTTTTGTAGTTTATTCCCACCATCATTAATTTATCGAGTGTAAAATCTTTAGTCATTAGGCTGATCCTCCACTATTATGGATAGATCCCGCATCAAGTGCGGGATGACAGGGTAAGAGTGCGGGATGACAAGGGGAAAGAGTGCCATAAATAGCAATTAACTACAGGAGAGGAATGAACGGGAATGCTCATCTTATAGGATTGGGATGTATTACCCCTCACCCTGCCCTCTCCCTCAAGGGGAGAGGGTATAGAAGTATACAAATCTCCCTCAAGGGGAGAGGGTATAGAAGTGTACAAATCTCCCTCAAGGAGAAAAGGGTTAAGAGGAGTCTCATAAGAATTATGGGTAAGAATATCTATTCTATTGCAAGTTGTAATCATAAACTAGCTGATACCCCCTTTTGGTAATGATTTTATTACCTGAGTTTACAAACATCGAGGTTGAATTGCCAATAATCAAGATAGTAGACATATTAACAATCTCAAGGTCGTCTTTAATGTCAATAAGTTCTTCGACAGTTTTTAACCAGATTTTTTCGTTATCTCGGCCAAGATTTTGAGCTATAATAACAGGTGTTTTAGGTTTGGAATGGTCTTTTAGTATTTCAAGAAATCTTAAATACGGTTTTTTCCTGGTTTTAGAAAGAGGATTATATATACTAAGGACAAAATCGGCCGTTAGAGCATTTTTTAAGCGTAATTCTATAATCTCTAAAGGGGTTAGAAGATCTGATAGGGAAACTACAGCAAAATCACTCATGATAGGAGCCCCAACCTTTGCAGCAGCCACCAGTAACGTTGTTAATCCTGGTTCAATAAATACCTCTATATCCTCCCAGAGGTTATTTGTCTCAATGATTTCTAGTACCAGGCCAGCCATGCCGTATATATTAGCGTCACCGTTAGAAATAATCGCCACCCTCTTTTTGTTTAAGGCCTGCTTGATAGCGTATTTACATCTGTCAACCTCTTGTGTCATGCCTGTTGAATAAACCTCTGTGTCATAATTGGCACTTAATTTATTCTTTATCAGCGGCTGAATATCCTGGATATACTTTTTGTAGCCCACTATTAATTCTGATTTTTCTAATAATCTCAGTGTATTAGAAGTCAAATAGCCTCCCTGACCCACTCCTGACGAAATTATATATAGTTCACCTTTCTTCATAGGGATTTATTCTCCTTAAAAAGCCGCCGCAATGGTAGCATTTTTGTATA
>JAZDLJ010000343.1:0-6054 GCA_043802115.1 bacterium
CCTGCAAGATTATTTTGGAAAGATGTCTATTATACTTTCTCAAAATTAGAATTGCTGAAGGGTTTGGGAAACTACTTGAATGTAGACTTAATGCGTGATAGAATTCGTTCGAGTTCCTGATCAATATTAGAAATATAATAATTATACTACTCCAACTTGAATTTTTCCAAGTGATTGTGTTAGTTAAACCCAGTATGTTAAGGCACTGAGGCATAAAGTTTTTAAGTTCTTTTTATTTTTTTCCTTTGTGCCTCTGCTACTTTGCGCCTAAACAGTTAGTTACAAAACTAACCTGCATTACCTTAGAAAAACCTAAGTTGGAGTAGTATAGATAGAATATTAACGAATGATTAATTACGACCTTTGCGTTGCCTGGAATTGGGAATATGATGTAGATTTTGTTTTACTCTTCGAGGCAACTATGAAAAAACAAGGACTATCCCTTTTACAAGTCATTCCTCATAATTGTGAAACAATTTTAGAATCAATTTTAAATAATCATATATCTTTTCATTCATTTTGGGATAGGGCATCTGATACGGATGAACGTTTTCTCCCTTTGGTTCAATGGGCAGGTAATCACGCCGTGTACCGAATTAATCCTTATGAACAGGCATCTTTGGCCCGTGATAAAACCAACGTCCATCTCACCTTAACCAATACTGATCTCAACATACCATATACCATTATTCTCCCATCTTATAACGAAGAGCAAACCCTTTCTCCAATTGATTTAAGCCCTTTAGGAAATGTCTTTAATATCAAACCAGCCAAGGGTGGTGGAGGTGAAGGGGTAATCATTGAAGCAAAATTTTGGGAACAAGTACTTACAGCTCGCAAACAATACCCAACAAGCAAATATCTTCTGCAGACCCATATCATCCCAACCATGCTAGACTCTCGATTAGCATGGTTTAGGGTTATTTATTGTGCGGGTCATATCTATCCTTGTTGGTGGGATATACATACCCATATTTATGCCCCTGTTACAGAACAGGAAGAGAATAACTATCAGCTCAAACAACTACATAGCATTACCTCTTCTATAGCGCAAATATCCGGACTTGATTTATTCTCTACAGAGATAGCCCTGACCACTGAAAAGGTTTTTGTCGTTGTAGATTACATTAATGAACCAATTGACTTACGATTACAATCACAAGCATTCGATGGTGTTCCGATTAATATTGTCGAAGATATAATTAATCGACTTATAGTGATAACTACAGCCTACAGTCATTCCTCAGAGGCCAACAAAAACAATTATGCCATACAACCAGTGGTATTGATGACCTCATAACACTCAAAGCAAGACCTTAAAAAATATTTTCAACCAATTCAAACGCTCTAAGTTTTATATGATCGTGCATACTTTTCCTAAAAGTTTTCAGTCTATCTATACTACTCCAACTTAGGTTTTTCTAACTAATTGTATTAATTAAATATAGTAGTATAAAGTAAAAAGTAGCAAAGGCACTGAGGCACAAAGGCACAGAGGAAAAACAAAAAAACCTTAAAAACTATGTGCCTATGTGCCTTTGTGCCTTAACCTACTGATCTTTAACTAACCTAACAGGTCTTACCTAGGCTAATAGTTACCAAAAAAAACCTAAGTTGGAGTAGTATTTAAAAATTTATGTCGAATTTTGAATTTGGGTTAATTTATTAAATTTCTATCCCTTATAATCAAAAATATGATATAATATGTTGTTTAGCTAATTTATTTAAAAAGGAGTTTTTTTACAATGAAAAACAAAACAAAATCAGAAGAGCTAGAAAAAATTATAACTATTGGAAAAGAAAAAGGATATCTAACTTATGATGAGATGAACGATATCTTGCCACCAGATGCTTCTCCAATGGAAATTGATGAAATTTTTATGGCCTTTGAGGAAAACAATGTCGAGGTTGTTGATAATCCTGAACAATATACGGACGAAAAAGAAGAAGAATTAGGAGTAGAAATAGAAGAAGAACAAAAGGCTTTGATCTCTCCAAAAGAGTTAAGCGAAGAATACATAGGTCGGACAGATGATCCAGTAAGAATATACCTACGAGAGATGAGAGTAGTCCCTCTCTTAACCAAAGAGGGTGAAGTCGCCATTGGTAAAAAAATTGAGCGAGGCAAAAAAATCATCATAAAACTTATTACTCAGATTCCCATAGTAATTCAGGAAGTTATCAAATGGAAAGAAGAGCTATTACAAGGAAGGATAAGCATTACTGATCTTATCTATTCAGGAGATGAGTTTCCTTCAGAAGATAATGAAGCCAAACTTAAACTACAATTTATAAGTATTGTCGAAAAAATAGAAAAAACAAATAATGAAATCAACATCCTTAAAAACCAGACAAAAAAAACTAGTAACAAAGATCAAAAGAAGCTAATATTTTTAACCTATCGAAAGTTTGTTCAAATAGCAAAATATGTTAGGGCGCTCGATCTTAGTAACATTCAAGTAAATAAGTTATCCCAATTATTAAAAAATTATATTGCAATGACAAAAATTACAGAAAATAAAATTGAACAAGAATTCGATTCAAATCTTGAAGAAATTGAATCTACTATTGGACTATCAAAACAATCTTTATTAAAATTGGTGAGAAAACTTGATACAGCCGAAAAAGAAGTTGATGTGGTAAAACAAGCCTTAGTGGAAGCTAATCTTAGATTAGTAGTAAGCATTGCCATGAAATATACCAATAGAGGACTCCATTTTCTTGATCTAATCCAGGAAGGAAATATGGGGCTAATGAGAGCGGTTGATAAATTTGAATTCAGGAGAGGTTATAAATTTAGCACCTATGCAACATGGTGGATTAGACAGGCTATTACAAGGGCACTAGCTGACCAGGCTCGGACTATAAGAATCCCTGTTCATATGATAGAGACTATAAGTAAACTTGTTAAGACATCCAGGACATTGGTCCAAGAAATTGGGAGAGAACCTTTACCAGAAGAAATTGCAGAGAGAATGAATTTATCTATAGATAAAGTATACAAGATATTAAAACTTGCCCAGGAACAACCTGTTTCACTTGATATTCCTATTGGAGAAGATGAAGAACGGCATTTAGGTGATCTGGTTGAAGATAAAGTAACTAAATCTCCAATTGAATCTGTAATTGAAGTCAATTTAAAAGACAAGACCCGCAGCGTTTTAGAGACTCTAACTGATAGGGAAGAAAAAATACTAAAAATGAGATTCGGTATAGATGAGTCTTATGAGCACACCCTGGAAGAAATAGGACAAGACTTTTCCGTTACAAGAGAAAGAATAAGACAGATAGAAGAAAAAGCCCTAAGAAAACTTCGTCATCCAAGTCGAAGCAAGAAGTTGAAGGTATTCTTAGATGAAGAGGAGTACTGAAAAGATAGAAGATGAGAAGATGAGAGGATAAGAGTATGAAAAGAAATTAAATAGGAGATTTGAGATGATCAATATTACAAGGTTGTATTGTGGGGAAGAGACCCCAAGTGATGATATAAGATATGGGCAGAAGATAACTAAAGATCACCACGGGATATTATTAGCTCAAAAAAACCCAGATGTACCTCGTAGCGCTTCTTCACGAAGACCTATTGTGGTTTGGAATAGTACAAGGACGTGTAATCTACGGTGTGTTCATTGCTATACAGATTCTGATAATATCGCTTATGAAGGTGAATTAAGTACTAAAGAGGCTAAAGATGTTATAGAAGATCTGGGCAGGTTTAAAGTACCTGCCCTTCTTTTTTCTGGCGGAGAACCCCTTCTTAGAAAAGATCTTTTTGAGTTAGCAGGTTATGCCCTGGAGCATGGAATAAAACCTACCCTTTCAACTAACGGAACCCTTATCAATAAAAAAATAGCTAAAGAGATTAAAAAAACTGGTTTTACCTATGTTGGAATTAGTTTAGATGGAATTGGTGAAGTGAACGATCAATTTCGAGGGTTAAAAGGCGCTTTTGATAAGGCTATGCAGGGGTTTAGAAATTGTGTAGAAGTTGACCAAAGGGTTGGGCTTCGCCTGACTCTTACTAAGAGGAATTATTTAGATCTACACCAAATATTCGATTTTATTGAGGAGAATAAGATTGACCGGGCCTGTTTCTACCATCTAGTCTATTCTGGCCGAGGACTAGATATTAAAAAAGATGATCTTACTCACGAAGAATCTCGTAAGGCAATGGATATTATCCTTCAAAGGACAGAAGACTTCTCAAAGCGAGGTCTCCAAAAAGAGATATTAACTGTTGATAATCATGTTGATGGCATCTATCTTTATCTAAAAAAACGAGAGACAGACCCTAAAAAGGCAGCGGAGATAATGAAGTTTCTTATCTGGAATGGAGGAGGCTTATATTCAACCGGGGTTGGTATCGGGGAGATGGATTTCTGCGGGAATGTTCATCCTGATCAATTTTGGATGGATCATACCCTTGGGAATATAAAAAAACGACCTTTTTCAGAGATATGGATGGATACTAATGATCCAATAATGGCAGGTCTTAAAAATAGAAAACACCTTCTAAAAGGAAAGTGTAGTAAATGTAAATGGATAGATGCCTGTGGAGGCTCTTTCAGAGTAAGGGCCTTGCGTGTTTTTGGAGATCCCTGGATGGAAGACCCACAGTGTTACCTTACTGAGGAAGAACGGTTATAGAAGGCTTATAATCCAGTGATCATTCTCAATGGAAAGAATCGGAATTACAACTACTATTCCTATAGAAGTACTTTATAGCGCTGGTGTCATCCCTGTTGATCTAAATAATGTCTTTATAACTAGCAATAAAAGATTGGATTTGGTAAAACAAGCAGAAATAGCAGGTTACCCAAGACAGACCTGCACCTGGATTAAAGGTATTTATGCTATCTGTCTACAGCAGCAAATCAAAAAGGTTATTGCTGTGACCCAGGGAGATTGTAGTAATACCCATGCCCTAATGGAAACACTTCAACTAGAAGGAATAGAGATTATTCCATTTGCCTATCCATATGACAGGGATAGAAGGATGTTAGAATTAGAGGTAGATAAACTTATAGAATATCTTAAGACCAACAGAAAAAAGGTCTCAGAGACTAAACATTATCTTGATTATATCAGAAATAAGGTAAAAATTATAGATGAATTAACCATTCAGGAAGATAAGGTTACAGGATACGAGAACCACTTTTTCCAGGTAAATTGTAGTGATTTTAAAGGAAATCCAACTTGTTTTGAGAGAGAAATCGATGAATTTATTAATGAATGTAAAAAAAAAGGAGAGATAAAGAAAAAAATCAGATTAGGTTACATTGGTGTCCCTCCTATTTATGATAACCTTTATGAGTATATTGAGTCATTTGATTGCCATATTGTCTATAACGAGATACAGAGACAATTTAGTATGCCCTTTAAGACCTCGGATATTATCACTCAATACCAAATGTATACCTACCCCTATGGAGTCTTTGGTCGAATAAAAGACATCAAAGAACAAATCACTTTAAGAAAGATTGATGGTTTGATTCACTTTGTCCAGTCATTCTGCTTTCGCCAGATTGAAGATATGATAATTAGGAGAAAATTAAAGCTTCCCATTCTAACTATTGAGGGGGAAGAACCTACAAGTTTGGATGCCAGGACTAAGTTAAGGATAGAGAGTTTTATTAATATGCTTACCTTTTAGAGAGAAAAAAGTCAAAAAAAAGGGGAATTACGCCATTCATCTATATCCATCCTGATGTGATACTTCCAAAAATAAAAGAGGACAAATATACTACTCACTCCAACTTTGGTTTTTCTGAGGTAATGCAGGTTAGTTTTGTAACTAACTGTTTAGGCACAAAGAAAAAAACAAAAAACCTTAAAAACTTTCGACAGGCTGTTACGGAATGCAAATTTTCAAAAACACGGTTGAATAAAATCAAATAGTTAGCAGTAAGAAAATGGCCAAAAAAGGTATTCTGTAACAGCCTGTCGACCTGTACGATTAGAATTCACAACTCACTATGTTAAGGATAGTCTTATCCTAAGAACCTTATTGATTTCCTGAAAGGAAATATCATACTAGCCCAGGGTAAGCGAAGC